>JAZRKS010000055.1:0-26506 GCA_045646445.1 Eubacteriales bacterium
GGATACCATTGCTACAGAAAAGATATTATTCTTGCAGATTAAAGCAATCAAATAAAAGAAAAGCGGTGAGCCGAGGCTCACCGCTTTATTTTGTTGTTAGTCTTTCTTTTCAAGAATTACCTCACCGCAGGGGCAGAGCTCGGGCATGCCGAACAGCTTGCGGAAGAAGTTGATGATCTTGTTGATAAATGCTTGTAAGCCGCCTACTTCCTTGCAAACGTGCTCTTCGACTTCGGGTTGCATCTGCTCGTTGCAAGTGTCGCAAACGTCGTCCTTGTTTGCATCCGTATGACCAAGGGCTGCAATTTCTCTTGTTTCATAGTCGGTGCAGTGCTCGCAGTCTCTGCGTTCCAAGCCTGCGGCGGTGCAGGTAGGCGCCTTTACTTGTCTCCATGCATCAAATGCGTGGCTGCCTGCTGCAATTTCTTCATAGGTGGTGTAATCGCATCTCTCGCAGGTAACGTATGCCTTCCAGCCCTTGTCGGAGCAGGTAGCATCCTTGCCCTCGTGAGCAATTTCCTTATGGCCGAGTGCGGGAATGACGCTGCCTGCCTCCAAGAGCTCTTGGCAATCTTGGCAGCGAACGATTCCGGTGTTACCCTCGGTGGTGCAGGTAGTTGCAACGGCACCCTCAACGGTAAAGTTGATGTGCTCGCACGCAGCCGTTGCAGCCTTTGCATAAACCGTAATCTTGTAGGCACGTGCTTGCGCCGAAAGATTTGTGTAGGTAAAGGAATCAACGGGGGTATCAAAAACAATGGTGACGATGCTGCCGTTCTTGGTTGCGGTAGCGGTTTGAACGCCGAGCCAGCTGTTAACGTACTTGCTATCCAAGTTAGAGCAGTCGATCTCGAGCTTCGTCATGCCGGGGTAGGAGATGGTTACGTTCGAGCCCTTGTAGAAACGTCCGGGGTTGGAATAGTCGGCTACGTTGCTGGAAGAGCTTGCCTTATCGTTTACAACGGTAATGCCGTTTTGTTCCCAAACCTGTTGAGTAGTGGTGAATACGGTACGGTTTGCGGTGTTATCAAAGCTGATGGTTACAACAGTCTCGGAGGGCTTCTTAGCACCGCAGTAAATGCAAGTGCCGCCTGCATAGGTGTGTCCCTTTGCGGGGGTCTTTTCACCAAGATACATATCGTTGCACAACGTGCAGGTGTAGGTGGTGTAGCCCTCGCTATCGCAGGTGGGAGCGGTTACGGTTGTCTTGTAGTTGTGCTCGCAGGTGGGGGTATCGGAGCCTGCGCTCATTTCGTAAAGACGTGCAATGTAGTCGCTGCTTTGCAGCTTGGAGCTTTGCAGAACGCCCATGGTGTAGTAGTAACCGTAGGTGCCCATATAGCAGGTCTCGCTCGAAACAGTGGTGCACAGAGCATTCTTTGCAGCATCCCAGGTAAATACCGAGGTAGCGGTATCAGCATAGGTAAAGTTGCGGTGTGTTCCGCTGGGAACAAGATTGATATATTGTTTTTTACCGCTTGTGTTTACAAAGTACAGATAGTAACCGCCTGCGGTCGTTTCTACGAACATATCAACGCCTTTTTCAAAATTGACGTCGGTTGTGCCGTAATAGCCGTTCATTGTGCCTACAAAGAAATACTCAGAGCTCTTATCGGTGGAGTAAAGACCAAGCTTGTATGCCTTGCCGGGAATGGGCTCGGTTACGTAGGTGGGCTTGGAGGGAGTTGCAGGCTCTGCTTCACCGCAAGCGGTGCAAGCACCGGAAACGTAGTTGTGACCGACGGCAGGAGTCATATTGCTCTTGTAGCTGTAGCCGCAGCCTGCGGTTTGGCAGGTGAAAACAGTGTAACCCTTTTCGGTGCAGGTTGCAACAAAGATAACACCCTTATCAAAGTTGTTGTGGCCGCAAGCGCCATTGTTAGACTCGCCCGAGGGAGTGGTCATATTGGAGGGGATCTCCTCACCAAAGAGCAGGAATGCAAGCTCGGGGTAGTCAACAAATACGTTACGGGTACCGGTAATGGACTCAACAGAGTCATTGCGGCCAAGCTCCCAGGTGTCAACGGGGTCGGCTTCCATCCATTCAAGCAGAACCTCAACGCTTTCCATAACACCGTTAGAGCCCCAAGTGCTGTACTGACCGTTGCCGTTTACGTTGCCCCAACGAACGTAGATGTAAAGGAAGATACGTGCTACGTCACCGCGAACGTCATATTTGTCGTTCGATTCGGTATTGGGGTAGTAGTAGCCTGCACTCTTGCCGTACGCCTTGTTGCCACGCGCGCCGTTTTCACTCGAAGCGGTGGGGCGGAGCATCATAATATCGTTTTCGCTGTTATCGGGCAAACCCTTACTGTTGGGCCAGGTGTGCTCGCGGTTCCAAGTAGAGCCGCCGTCCCATGCAGGACCGATGGGGTTGCCGGAGTAGAAGGAAGAAATCTTTCCACCGTTTGCACCGTTGTTCTGGCAGTCGGTGTACTGATAAAGATTTCTGGTTTCTTGATAGTTGGTTTCGTGTCTGTGCGCATCCTTCATCAGGGCTTGCAGAGCCTTGTAAAGCTCGCTTTGAGGAGCATTGGATACGCTTGTGCCACCTGCGTAAGCAGACAGCTCGTCATAGGGATCGTCGGTATAGAATTTTTCTGCATTGGGGGAGAGGAAGGTTGCGGTCTCGCCGCGAGTGCCCCAGTTGTAGATGTAGTCGCCTGCATACTTGTAGGTGACCTCGGCGGCACTTGTTCCCAAAAAGAGTGCGGGCAGGAATGCCAAGCACATCAAAAGCGCCAGGAACAGGGCCAGACTGCGTTTCATTGTTTGCATCATAAGACAATTCTCCTTTAATAAATAATTGGATGGGTTTATTTGTCACGCAATTTATATTCTAACATATTTTCCGTCAAAAAGCAATAGTATTCTATAAATACTTTGTTTTTTGTGCGCTTTTTCGTTGTTTTGGAGCGGAAAAAATCTCAAAAAAAGAGAAGGGCTTGACTTTTTTGCAAAAATATGCTATAATATGTCCGTTCATTACACAAAACAAGGTGATACGAACTGCTGTTTGGTGTAAACAACACTGTTCCAAACGATTTTTGACAACAAGGAGGACAAAATATGGATTGGAATTTTTCACTTGCTAATTACGGTCAGGTATGGAGCTTTTTGGTACAGCTTGGTCTTTTGCTAATTTTTATGATGTTGGGCAACACCTTGCGCCGCAAAATTCCGCTCTTTCGCAAATGTCTTGTCCCTTCCGCGCTTTTGGGTGGAGCAATGCTTTTGCTCATTAACTTTATTTGCAAGCAGCTCGGCTTTGTTTTGGTAGATAACCGCTTAATGCAGGTCATTACCTATCACTGCCTTGCTATCGGCTTTGCCGCAATGACCCTCAAAACCGAAAAGAGCACACACAAAACAAGCAAGGCGCAGGTCTTTGAATTTGGCGCACTGCAGGGTGGCACTTATATGCTGCAGGCCTTCGTTGGTCTCGGCGTCACCATTTTGATGTTTTTGATCACCCAATACGGTGAGCAGATCGTGTCCTATATTTGCGGCTTGATTTTGCCCTTGGCATTCGGTCAAGGCCCCGGCAATGCCCTGAGCTGGGATATCAACTTTACCAACATTGCGGCAACAAAGTTTGCAGGCAACGGCAGCTTTGGCCTTTCCTTGGCATCTATTGGCTTTGTGGTTGCGTCGGTGTTTGGCATTCTTTACATCAACATTCACAAAAAACGCACCTTAAAGATTCGCGACGATAAGCCCGTACAGCAAAATGAGCCCCAAACAGAAGCCGACGTTGAAGAAATTCCCGATAACGAGTCGGTTGATAAGTTCACTCTGCAGGCAGGCTTTGTAGCACTTGCCTATGCCATTTCCTTTGGCTTTATGTGCCTGCTTGGCATCCTTTCCGATTTTACCAACAGCATTGCGTGGGGCTTTAACTTTTTGTGGGCATCGCTTGCGGCAATGCTGATCAAGGCAATCGTCAAGCGCTTGCGCCGCCACAAATTGATGAACCGCGAATACATCAACAATTATCAAATGGACCGCATCTCCGGCTTTGCGTTTGATATTATGATCGTTGCGGGCGTTGCGGCAATTGAAATCAACGATATCAAAAATTACATTCTCCCCATTATCATTCTCAGCGTTCTGGGAGCTGTTTTGACTTATGCCTACATTCGTTTGGCAACCAAGGAGTGCTTCCGTGGTTTTGAGCACGAAATGTTCCTGATGAGCTTTGGCACCTTGACGGGTACCGCATCCAACGGTGTTATTTTGATGAAGGAGATCGACCCCAATTTGCGCACACCCACGTCCAGCCTTTACATTCTTTCCAATTTCCCCGCAATGGTTATGATCGCGCCCTTGCTTCTCTTGTTGGGCTTTGCGGGCAAATCGCTGACCAACGCTATTATTGCTTGCGCAATTTTCTTTGTTTTGTGGTTGGCATACACCCTCTTCCTCTTCCGCCGCCGCATCTTCAAAAAGAAGTATGCCGACAAACCCGTGGTAGAGTGGAAAGACGAAGAATAATTTTGTAAAAAACAGAGCACTTTCCGAAAAGAAAGTGCTCTGTTTTTTTATTTGAAAGCCGGTGCGTGTGTTTCGCCTGTTGCAAAGGCATTGGGGCCTGGATTGGACATTGAGAAATACATTTTTGCCGCCTTGGTCGTACCAAAGTCGCGGTTCGAGCCGCTTTCCTGCACCTTGTTGAAGGCGTCACGGAACATTTGATTGTGCGCTTCCTCACGGTTGAGCAGAAAATCGATGGTTTCTCTCACTTTTTTGTCCTCAATCTGTCGGTAGAGATACTCATAAACGACTTTGGCTCTTTGTTCGGATGCGATATTGGAGAGCAGATCGGCGCACAAATCCCCCGTGACGGTGACGTAATCGCCTGTCCAAGAATAGCCGGAGGCGTTGATAAGTCCGGGGTTGAGCCCGTTTTGGACGTGGGCCTGTATCTCTCCTGCTTGCACCTTCGTGGCATCCACATCGTGACCGTTGAGTAGATTGATGGTTTGGGCTATCATCTCAAGATGCCCGAGCTCTTCGGCGGCAATGTCAAGGAAAAGGTCCTTGATTTCAGGGTCTTTGATGCGAAAGCTTTGCGACATATACTGCATTGCGGCTTTCAGTTCACCGTTTCCGCCTCCAAGCTGCTCCTGCAAAAGAGCCGCGTACTGTGGGTTTGGTCTTTCGACCGCTACGGGATGGAACAACTGTTTTTCGTGTTTGAACATATTTACCTCCACTTTTTGGTTTCGGGGTTAGTATTTCCCACAAAGCACTAAAATATGCTCTTATTTTTTATCATCCGTTGCGGGATTATTGATTAAGGTGCCGTCCTCATCAAAGCGTGAGCCGTGGCAGGGGCAATCCCAAGTGTGCTCGGCAGAATTGTATTTGAGAGCACAACCAAGGTGAGGGCAACGGGGAGCGGTGGGAGTGAGGAGTCCCACGGTCGATTCCAATGCATTGACGGCAAGCCGAGGAGAAAGAATGCTGCGCGAGGGAGAGAATACTTCGGCATAGGGATTGTCTTTCTTTTGCACCAGGTCGCACAAAATATTTGATGCCACCATTGCGTTTGTCATACCCCATTTGTTGAATCCCGTTGCCACAAAGGTGTCGGGAGTTCTTTTTGAATACTCTCCAATATAGGGGATATCGTCAAGTGTCATGCAATCCTGTGTTGCCCACTTTTGAACGGTTTTGGCACGTGGATAGTGTTCTTTTGCAAATGCCTCGAGCTCGTGCCAACAACCGCCCATTTTGCCCGTGCGGTGTCCGCCGCCGCCCAACAGTAAGATATCGCCATAGGTGCGAAAAGAAAGCCCCGTGTCGCTCTCATCCACCCACATTCCGTCAAGCAGGGGAGCGCCCTCAAGTGCCAAAACATAGGAGCGGTGCTGATAAAGCTTGAGAAAATAAGCGCCGTGCTTGTTGTAAATGGGGAAGTGCGTTGCAACAATCAATTTCAAAAATGTGATTACGCCACCATTGGTGACTGCCTTGTGCGGAATGAGATTTGTCACCTTTGTGTGCTCGTAAACGGGCAAATCTTTTGCAACTGTGTATAGAAATTTCAAAGGGTGAAACTGTGCTTGGTTTTTGACACGTACCGCACCCGCCACAGAGAAGGGGAGCTTGCCCCCGTTTGAAACCTCTGCCCCAACGCCAAGAGATTTTAGAGCATCCACCTCTTTTTCAATCCTTTTGCGGTTGTCAAGCGAATAGACGTAGGAATCTTTTCTTTCAAAATCGCAATCGATATCGCGACACAGGTGGGCGTATTCTTTGATTGCTTTGCCTTGTGCCCGTATATAAAGCCCTGCTTTTTCTTCGCCAAAGCGATGAATCATTTTGTCATATAGCAAGCCGTGCGAGAGTGTGATTTTCGCAGTGGTGTCCCTTGTAATACCGCTGCAAATTTCGTCTGCCTCTACAAGAATGCAATCCACCCCCGCACTTTTGAGCTTGTAGGCACACAAAATGCCTGCAATGCCGCCACCGATAATCAGCACGTCGGTGCTTTTTGTGCCCTCAAGAGATGGAAAAGATTTGTGTTCTGCCGTTTCGCTCCAAATCGAATTCATCATTTCACCCCCATTGTAATGAGGATATTTTTTGTGCTTTTTTCGCTTATATACCTGCCAAATCCTCTCACGTGAGTTGACTTTTTGCATTTTTTATGATATACTGATGCTAACAGCAACAAGGATATGACGCTCTCACCTATTTGTTTGGGTACAGAAAGGAAAAACCGTATGATTTACAGAGAATTCAAAGGCAAACAGCTCTCTGCTCTTGGTATGGGATGCATGAGACTGCCGATTTGTGACAATGACCAAAGCAAAATCGATATTGATACCGTTCGTGAAATGGTTGCCTACGCAATGGAAAAGGGAATTAACTATTACGACACCGCGTGGGGCTATCACGACGGACAGTCCGAAATCGCGATAGGCAAGGTGCTTGCCGACTATCCCAGAGATAGCTTTTATCTCGCTTCCAAGTTCCCGGGCTTTAGCCAAGCGAATATGGAACGTGTTGAAGAAATTTTTGAGCAGCAGCTTGAAAAATGCGGTGTGGAGTACTTCGATTTTTATATGTTCCACAACCTGTGCGAGAACAACGTTGACGGTTACCTAGACCCCAAATACGGCATTCTTGAGTACCTGCTCAAGCAAAAGGCAAACGGTCGCATCCGTCACCTCGGTGTTTCTACACACGGCACGCTTGACACTATGCGTCGCTTCCTCGATGCTTACGGTGAGCACATGGAGTTCTGCCAAATTCAGCTCAACTGGCTGGACTGGAAGCTGCAAAACGCAAAGGCAAAGGTCGATATGCTGCGCGAATACAACCTGCCCATCTGGGTAATGGAGCCCGTACGCGGCGGAAAACTTGTCTCCCTTGAGGAAGACTATGAAAAGATACTGAAAGAAGCACGCCCCGAGGCATCTATCGTTGAGTGGGCATTCCGCTTTTTGCAAACCATCCCCGACGTAGGCATGACGCTTTCGGGTATGTCGAATTTTGAGCAGCTGCATCAAAACATTGCTACATACGAGACCGAAAAGCCCCTTGACGAAAAAGAAATGTCCCTTATTTTAGGCGTTGCACAAAAGATGACCGAAAAGGATACACTCCCTTGCACCGCTTGCCGTTATTGCACCACAAATTGCCCGATGGAGCTTGATATCCCGATGCTCATCGAGCTTTACAACGAGTTCAACTATGTAAAGGGGGCATTTGTTCCGCAGATGGTTATCAAATCTCTGCCCGAAGAAAAGCGCCCTGCGGCTTGCATCGGTTGCCGCGCCTGCGAGGAAGTTTGCCCGCAGAATATTAAAATCAGCGAAATGATGAGCGACTTTACGGAGAAACTTCAAAAATAATTGATAGAGCAAAAGAGTTGACCGGAGGCTCTGCAACTTTAGCGATATATTTGAAATTAGCCACCACATTTTTTTGTGGTGGCTTTTGATATGCGGGAAAACAAAGAAAAGCCCCGCGCGCGGCGGGGCAAGGCTTAAAACTGTATGGGATAATCACCGTATCCCATACAACATGAAATGCCCTTTAATGAATAGCGTTGCATTTCAAGGGTAGCGAAAATAATGCACAGGCAAGTATGATACATTTCGTTGATATCGTAGGTAAAGCCTAAAGATTTGTGTTTGGATTTCTTTTCGATGACAATTCCGGTAGCAATCAATTCATCGAGGGATGCTCTTAAAGTGTTTTCCTCAAAACTCAATTTTTCTTTCATCTCTGTAAAACTGATGTCACTCATAGATATAATTGCCAAACAAGCAAGGACATTATTTTTCTTCGAAAGCACAGGCAGAATTTTCTGTGCAAATTCTACCGTATCTTGGCCAACGTTCTCGAAAAATTTTCTTGTAACAAGCGCACCGTACCCCTTGCCTGATAAAAGCGATAGACCATTTTCGTTAGAAATGTGTGCAGGCTGATCGTGCATTTCAGTGTTTTTTCCTCTAAGATTGCCTCGAGAAATACCGTGATGAGCGGGTGCAAATATTCTCAGAGCATCTTCATAGGATGCCATACTCATTTGTGCGTGTTCTGCCACTTTATCAAAAACCTTATTGTAGATATCATTATAGGCATAGTCTTCACCATAGAAAAGATAATCTACACTCACCTCAAAGTATGCAGCTATAAGAGGAAGCATTTGCGTGTCGGGTAAAGATGTGTTAGTTTCCCATTTCGAAATAGCTTGGGGAGAAATTTTCAGCGCACCAGCCAACTGCTCTTGAGTGATACCCTTACGCTTTC
Organism: Eubacteriales bacterium; assembly: GCA_045646445.1. Lineage (GTDB taxonomy): Bacteria > Bacillota > Clostridia > Oscillospirales > CAG-272 > UMGS1865. The sequence goes on from JAZRKS010000055.1 coordinate 8,773, forward strand.
TGAGATCTGCTATATTCTTTGAAATGTTAATTTCTTTCATAATCGAGTTTCCTTTCCGAATTTCACCGTGAGCTCTTCGGTTGTGATTAAATTATATCATAAAATCAGCAGGAAGTAAACAACTTGTTCGGATCGCATATCAACTCACGGTTGTTTGCCGCTTGTCAGAAACTATAATCAGTTGTTTTCCTGCTTTCCCGACGCTCGCGTCTGTGGCAAGCATAGCGCATGGCAGTCCTCGCACGCTCGGGCAGAAGCCCGAACTCACTCGACACATATAAGGCTCCCTCTGAGAGGGAGCTGTCGCGGAGCGACTGAGGGAGAGCGCGTTACAATCAAGCTCACACAAAATTCAACTCACGCAGGCTCCTTCCGTCACGCTTCGCGTGCCACCTTCCTCTCGGAGGAAGGCTTTCGTAAACTCTTAACGATAGAAAACACCACCAAAGAAAATCCTTGGTGGTGTTCGTATTTTCTCCGCTAAGAATGCAGAGGCGACGGTCAGCTCTTTTCTTATTATTCTATTTCTGTTTGCCGTTTTTCAATTTCCTTCATCAGGCGTGAGAGGAGGAAAGCGGAAAGAATAGAGGTCAGGGCATTTACGCCAACAAAGTTGAACCAAATGCCGTCAAGTCCAAAGCTCCAAAGAGCACCGAGGAGCACAACGGGGAATACAAATGCCGTGCCAACCGAAATGAGGGTTGCCTGCAGCGGCTTTTCAATCGCGCTGAAATAGCTTTGTGTGGTTACGCCAAACCAACGGAAGAGGTAAGCAAAGCAGAAAAGTCGAATGGCGTGTGTCGAAATTTCAAGCAGGCGAACGTCCTCGGCGTTGACGAACCAAGATGCAATCGCATCGGGGAAGATGAAGAGAATCGAGGTTGAAACCAAACCGATAATCGCTGTGCCGATGTAGGCACACTTAACAATTTTCTTCACACGTCCGTAATTCTTCGCACCCCAGTTGTATCCAAGTGCGGGGGAAAGCGAGTCTGCAATGCCGTAAAGGAGCGGCCAACAAAGGTCACTTGCGTACATCAGCACCGCATAAACGGCAACCGCGGTCTGCCCGCCGCCTTCTCCAAGGAGTTTAACGCCAAGCGTCATCAGCGAAATGTTCATCAAAATTGAGGTCACACGCCCCGAAATGTTGTTGAGGAATATAGGGGAGCCGCAAGCGGCGATTTGCTTGAACAGAGCAAAGCTGAATTTGGGCTTTGTGAATTTGAGTAGTTGCTTATTACGCAAGAAGGGAATAAGACAAATCACCGCGCAAGCACACATCGAAATGCAAGTGGCAAGCGCCGATCCCACAACGTCCATATCCAAAACAATGAGGAAGAGTGTCAAAAATCCGAGCGTGCCCACGTTGCAACCAATGTTGACAAACATACTGGTTTTAACGTGTCCGCAAATGCGCAAGTAGTTATCCATTGCAAAAAAGATGGTGGTAATCGGTCCGCAAAGTGCATAGGTACGCAAGTAACGAACAGAGGTCTCGAGCAGAACGTCGTCCGCGCCCATCATGCGCGCCAAGGGAGCGGCGGCAAAGAACATGATACAACCCATCAAAGTCGATGCCAAAAAGTTGAGAATGACCGCGCAGGAGAAGACGTTGTTTGCCGTTTTGTAATCCTCTTTGCCAAGGGCAATTGAAATAGGTGCCGATGCGCCCACACCGATGAGGTCGGCAAGCGAGAAGTTGATCATAACAAGGGGCATTGCAATGTTGACCGCGGCAAATGCACTCTCACCGAGCGTTTGCCCGATGAAGATGCCTTCAAAGATGCTGTAAATCGACATTGCGAACATGCTGATCATGCCCGGAGCAGCAACCACAAAAAACAGACGCCACGGGCTCATTTTAGCATACATCTCTTCGGTTTTGCTCTTCATTGTAACACCTCACTTTCTTTACACAATACGCGGGTGAATGACATCCTTGCCATTCACCCGCATCATTATATCATTGAATACTGATAAAGTCAATACCTTTGTCGCTTTTTATTCACCGGGAGCTTTGTTGGTAAACAGAGTTACCCAAAGCTTAAGGGACGAGGGCTTGCCTATCTTCGTATCCTTGTCGCCAAGAACAAGAGCCGATTTGCCGCCGGCTTCCCACGTTTCGTAATTTGCAGTGTTGGGGTTGGCGGTTTTTGCAAAGGCAACCAAGCGGTCGGTCATTTCCTCGGCAAGGGCATAATCCTTTGCTTCAAAAGGTCTCCAACCGTTCTCAAGCGTGCCAAACCAATACCACAGGTCTGCAGAGTGCCACGCGCCGTGGTTGTCACCGGGCAGGTTTCTCTCAAAGAACCAAAGGTAAGTGGGAGTATCCTGTGCCGCGCACCACTTTTTTGCCATCGAATAAAGAATGGGGGGCATTACGTCATGGCTGGTCGTACCGATGAGGTAGGGAATGTGATGCTGCTCACCCTTTTCCACAATCTCGTGTCCCTTGCCAACAACCAATCTGCCGTCAATGCAAGGTGAACAACCGCCGCCTAACGATGCCTTTTTGTTCTCTTGCCAAACCTTGAAGAGCGTTTCGGCAGGAACCTTGCGGAATTCTTCCAAATTGGAGGCGCCGCATTTTTCCATAATCATTTGCCAAAATTCGTAGTTCTTTTCGGGTTCGGGGGAGGAGAGCATCTTGCTCGTGCCGCCGCCGCTGCACATAACGGCTTTTTGGAACAGTCCCTTCGTCAGGGGAGAGAGACAGTGCTGTTGCACGCTCATGCCGCCCGCGCTCTGGCCCATAATGGTAATGTTTTCGGGGTCACCGCCAAACGCTTCAATGTTGTGCTTTACCCACGAGATCGCGGTCATCTGGTCGTAAAGACCGTAGTTGCCGGTGTATCCTGCTTCTTCCTTGAGTTCGGGCAAAACGGCAAAGCCGAGAGGGCCGAGGCGGTAGTTCAGCGTAACACCGATCATACCCTTTTGAGGCCATAGGGGAACGACAAAATGCTTTCCATGTCCGCAGCCACCGGTAAAGCCGCCACCGTGGATGTAAACCAGAACGGGGAGCTTTTCGCCGCCGTTTTCGGGAGCAAAAACGTTGAGAAAGAGGCAATCTTCACTATATTCGTAGGTCTCTCCCTTGCGGAACTCGTTGTAATAGAAGATCTTTTTGGGCATGTCCTCCTCGTTATAAAAGGAGCGGGGCTGATATGAACAAGCACCGTACGCGGTTGCATCGTATACGCCATCCCACGAGGTGACCTCGCGAGGATATTCAAAGCGACCTGCAGTTGCATAGCGAATGCCCTTATAGGCAATTACGCCCTCTTTTTTGGTGGCGCAGCCGCGGAGCTCGCCGCACGGAGTTTTAATCAAATATTCCATAAATTAAATCCTATCTTATCTGCAAGAGCGGCGATTGCTCGCCGCTCTCAAAAAGTCAAAAATTACTCGTTAATAGTGCTTTCAGTCTCAACTGCAGGAGTTTCCTCGGCGGTTGCTTCAACGACATTTGCTTTTGCAGCTGCCATCTTTGCGCGAATCTCGGGAGTGATGTTCCAAACGAACTTGAACGCTGCCCAAGAACCGAGAATAAAGATTGCGGGGGTGAGTACGCACAGTGCTTTTAGACCGAAGATAGTGCCTGCACTTTGTACTGCAAGATCTGCATCAAAGCCGATCCAACCCAAAACGTAGAAGCCAAAGGAGCTACCGATTGCCTGACCGATGCGGCGGGAGAGATTGAAGGTGCCGTAAATAGAACCTTCGGTTCTCTTGCCGGTTGCGTATTCGTTGTAGTCGATCGCTTCACCAACAAGACCCCATTGCATCTGGATGGATACCATAGACATACCCGAGCCGATACCAAGGATAACACCGTGAACGAGGGGATGAACGTCGGTAACAATGTGAAGAACGAAGAGCAAACCGCAGATTGCACCGCCGATGAGGAGGCAGTAGCGGATCAGCTTTTCAAGACCGAGCTTCTTACAAATAAAGGGAACAAGGATCATAGAACCGATCATAAAGGGGCTGGAAAGAGCCGTACCGATGGTTTGGTAGGTAACGTCGTGATAAACCTCGGAGTACATGTAAAGACTGATGTTGGAAACGAGGTATTGCATGGTGCAAATGCAGATACCGTGAATGCAAAGAGCAACAAAGGGTCTGTTCTTCTTTACAACGGTGAGGATATCGGTGAACTTGATATCATCTGCCTTGGTCTCACCAACGGTGGTGCGCTCCTCGGTCCAGAAGTAGTGCATCAAGCATACGCCAAAGCCAACGAGTGCGCAAACGATACCGGTGATCATGTAACCGGTGGAGTTTCTGTCGCCAAACATACCGATGATAACGGGACCAACCATACCGGGGATCATGTTACCGATCATGGAGCCAACGCCGCGAGCAGAAGAAAGAGATGCACGCTCGGAGTCACTCTTGGACATTGCGGAAAGCAGAGAACCCATGGGAATGTTGAACATGGTGTAAGCTGCCTCGTAGAGGATCTTGAACGCGAACAGAGCTACGATGGTAGCAATGCCGTCGCAGAAGGTGGGAACGGTCCACAGAGCGATTGCGGTGATTGCCAAAAGGGGAGTGGAGCGCAGGATCCAAGGACGGAACTTGCCGTTCTTGTTTTGATGCTTTGCAAATGCTTTATCCATCAAAGCACCCATCATGGGGTCGTTGATAGCATCCCAAATGGTCCAAATGAGAACGAGAGTACCCATCAGAACAGGATCGATGCCCAAAACGTTGGTGCAATACATCGAAAAGATGCTTGCCATAAGTGTAAAGGTCATACAGCCGCCAAAGTCACCGAACATATAACCAAACCAATGCTTTGTGGTAAGGCCGCCGGCAGCGAGCTTTTGTTTTCTTGCCATTGTAGTTTTCCTCCAAAAGTAAATTTGTTTTTTACAACGTCTTTATTGTAACATATTTCTTTTTGAAATAAAATTGCAAAAATCGTTCAAAACATTGCAAAACGGATAAAAATGTGCTAAAATAGAACAAAAGAAACCAAAATATATAAAAATATGAGGTATTTATGAATTTTTCAACGCTTAAAGAGCTGATGCGCTCGCGTTTTCAGCGTCCCAAAACCGAAGAGGAGTATTTGCACATTCTGGAATATCTTGCAAAAGAGGGACTTGTCATCGGCAATCTCCATCAGGAGCTGGAAATGTCATCAAGCCCCGTCAGCTTTCACAACGATATCAGCTATAGCCGCCAAAGCATTTCTTTGCACGCGCACTCTTTTTATGAGATTATATTTTGCCGCTCCGTCGACCGTGTTGAATATCTTGTTGGCTCTAACCGCTACCGTCTTGCGGCAGGTGACTTAATCCTTGTTGCCCCGGGTGTGAGCCATAAGCCCATTTTTCCAGACGATATGCAATATGCCTACGAGCGCGAAATCCTTTGGGTGAGTGTTGATCTTGTAGAGCGCATAAAAGAGCTCTTTCCAAACTCGCCCATCGCAGGCATCGAGAGCTTTTTTCTGTTGCGTACCAAGGGTACGGATTGGAGCTATATCGGCAACTATTTTGGCGATGGCTTGAGAGAATTTGCGGAGGCAAAGCTTGGCTATGAGGAGTCTGCCACGGCAATTGCAATGCTGATTTTAACACACATCTGCCGCGCGGCAAGCTCCGGCGAGGCGTATCATTCGCAGGCAGAGCAACCAAACATGGTTACGTCCTTTATCGAATATATTGAAAACCACTTGCACGAGCCCCTGACGCTGGAGAGTCTTGCGGCACACTTTTATATCAGCCGAAGTGCGGTCAGCAAGCTTTTTCGCGAGGGAATGGACACAAGCTTTCACCGCTTTCTCACCCAACGTCGCCTGATTCTCGCAAAGCAGCTGATCAACGAGGGCGAGGGCATGGAGCGCGTGGCACAGCTTTGCGGATTTTCCGACTATTCCATTTTTTATAAGGCTTTTAAAAAAGAATACGGACTTTCTCCAAGAGAGTTTGCAAAATTATAAAAGAGATTGTGCAGGGCGGTGGGGGCTTGCTCCCCCTGCAGTGTTTCCCAAAGCAAAAGAAGCACCCGTGGGTGCTTCTTTTTTGTTGTATTGCACTTTACATTCCGTAAAAGATCCACAAATAAATGTATGCGGGAATGATAGCCGCAAGCGTGAAGGGAATACCGATGCGGAAGAAATCCTTGTTCTTGACCTCATATCCCTCTTTGCGCAAAATGCCAATGCCGGTAATGTTGGCAGAGGCACCGATGGGGGTGCAGTTGCCGCCAAGGGTTGCGCCCGAAAGCAGACCGAAATAAAGAATGGTAGGGTCAATGTTCAGTGCTGCCGCAAGTCCCGTGATAACGGGGAGCATGGTTGCAACGTAGGGGATGTTGTCGATAAATGCCGAGATGAGAACCGATGCCCAAACGATAACGGTGTAAAGGACGAATACGTTTCCGCCGCCAAGGTTTGCGAGCAGTCCGGCAAGAGCATCAATCACACCCTCGTGTGCAATGCCGCCAATGATCAGGAACAAACCAAGCAAGAGTCCAATGGTTTCAAAGTCGATGGCCTTGATAGGACCGAGAATAGATTTGAAGCTCTTGGTTTTAATGGCGTTGTAGATTAAACCAACAACCAACAATGCCATACAAATAAGACCGTTTGTGATAGCGGGTTTGTTGGGGATAAAGGAAGCAATAATCAAAAGCACGATTGTGCCAAGAAGAAGATACGTAGGAACGTAATCGGTAACGGGTGTCAGGGGATTCTCTTTTTGAATCTTACCCTTTTCTCTGCGGAAAATCCATGCGAGAATGATGGCGGAAATGACAGCACCCAATTCAACCGCAAAAAACATACCGGGTTTGCCTTGATACCAGAAGAAATCGAGGAAGCTCATGTCGGCATAAGAGCCGAGCATAATTGCGGTGGTGTCGCCAACCAACGTAGCCGCTCCTTGCAGATTAGAGGAAACGGCAATGCCGATGATGAAGGGAACAGGATTGGTATTCAGCTTTTTGCAAATTTCAAGAGCAACGGGGGCAATCATCAAAACGGTTGCTACGTTGTCAACAAAAGCCGAGATAACGCCTGCAAAAAGTGCAAGGGCTACAGCCGCCATTTGCACGTTGGGAACCTTTGCCATTACCATATCGGCAAGGCGTGCAGGCATTTTACTGTCAATAAAGAGTTGAACGAGTCCCATCGTACCCGCTATCATTAAAAGAACGTTGAAGTCGATGGCACCGAAAATCTCGCCAAACGGCAGCATTCCGGTTACAATAAAAATGAGCGCCGAGCCGAGCGCGATGTAGGGACGGTATTTTGGGAAGGTGAGCATACCTACGTAGGTGAGTGCAAAGAGGATGATAGCCCAAATCATGTGTTATGAATTCTCCTTAACTGTTTTTAAAAAATAAAATTCGACCTTTTTCATCATATCATATTTTTTTTAGAAAGTCAAGAAGAAAAAATGATATTCAATATTTGCCAGTGCAAAATCAAAAGGCCCACCGCGGGGCAGGGGAAAAGGATTGTCAAATATGTTTAAAATTCAAGTGAATTTGATTTGTCCTAAAAAGCCACATAAAGCGGAGAAATCCGCCGAATGGAGCGGCGGATTTCAACCTCAAAAATATATGTTTAAAATTCAAATGAATTTGATTTGTCCTAAAAAGTGGCTTTTGTTCTGCGCGAATTGTAAAAAAGAAGTGACCCTTGAATGAAGGTTGTAAGCCCGCATCCAAGGGTCACTTCTCGTGATTCTTGGTATCTAACATCTTTTGTTATCCTCTCTTTCGTTCATCTACCCATCATCCGTTTTCGTCATATCCCAAAACACATTTTCCTTTTTCTCTAACAAGAATACCCTTTGTTTTTGTATGTGCGTCGGTTTGTGGGCGAGCTTTTGGACGTTTTTCATTCGTGATGTTAAGAACGGATTTTTCTACCTAGGTAATCTTTATCATTACCGTTATCTATATGATGCGTAACACCGCCGTGTTTTTCTGTGCTCGCTTTGCACAGAGTCGGTTCCGTGAACCGTTATTGCTCCGCCGTTCTTAAGTTTTGAATGAGCACCCGAATGAGAAAGTCCCGATTTAGTATTTCATCGGACCGTCCTCCTTTTGGTTGGTGTCTTTATTATATCACATTTTTTCGCCCTCGTCAATATGGCAAATTGTAAGAAATGTGCAAATGATTTTTGTAGAAAAAGCAGAAATTGTATAAAATGCCCATTTTCCTCTTTACAAAAGGGAAAAAGTGTGATATAATAAAACTGTTGTGGGCCAAACGGAGACGTGTGGCACACCTTTTTGTTTGCAACAATTTTATTTTTCGGACCGTCGAGGACGCCGGGCCCTACAAAATCTCATTTGCCGTAAAAGAACTTTCTTATCCGGCAGGGTCTTGGTGGTGCCTGTCGGATAGCGGCAGCAAAAGCGAGCGGAGCGCTCGCGCCGACCGTCCGTTGGTGAACTAACAAGTCTATTTGGAAAAACTGTTAGAAAGTTCTTGAAAGGGGTGTGGGGGAAACTTCTTCCAAGAAGTTTCCCCCACGAAAAACCTTATAGTTCAATTATCTTCTCACAAAGCTCCTCATACGAAATCCCTGCAGCGGCAGCGGCTTGAGGGAGCAAGCTAAGGGGAGTCATGCCGGGGAGGGTGTTGGCTTCGAGACACCAAACCTTACCGTCCTCGTCCATGATGTAATCAAAGCGTGCGTATCCGCGAAGGCGAAGTGCAGCAAATCCGCGCTGTGTTGCCTCGGCTGCCTTTTTTGCTACGCGAGCAGGAATTTCGGCAGGGCAGATTTCGCGGGTGTTGCCTTGGTACTTGTTTTTATAATCGTAAAAACCCTCGTTGGGGATGATCTCCACAATGGGGAGTGTCTCGCCATCAAGAATAGCAACGGTCAACTCGCGGCCGTTGATTTTCTTTTCGGCAAGCACGCGGTCGCCCCAAGGAGCGGCGGCGGCAAGAGCGGCATCAAGCTCGCTCTCGTTTTCCACAATGGTAACGCCTACGCTCGAGCCACAGCTGGTGGGCTTGATGACGCAAGGCAGACCGATTTTGGAGAGAATAGTCTCGCGACTTTCGGCAAGCGTGGGGTCAACAAATACCCAATCGGGGGTGCGAACACCCGCATCGCGCAAAAGGCGCTTGGCAAGGTCTTTGTCCATAGCCAACAAGGAACCGACGTAACCCGAACCTGTGTAGCGGATGCCGTAGTTGTCAAGAGTCGCTTGCAGCTGACCGTTCTCACCCATCGCACCGTGCAAAGCGAGGAAAACGCGGTCTGCCATGCGGCAAAGCCACAAAACGTTGGGGCCGATTAAGCTCTCGGAGCCCCCGTTTTCTTCTTTCAATTTCTTCAGGTCGGGAACTTCTTCATTGATGGTGTGCGAATAGGTCGCCTCGGTTTGAAAAAGGGAAAAGGGATTGCGCGGCAATTCTTTAATGCCGCAGTAAACGTCCAAGAGAAGAACGTTATGTCCGTTTTTAATTAAAGCATTGGCAATGAGACTGCCCGAGGTGAGAGATACCTCACGCTCGGGGGAGTAACCGCCTGCAAGTACAACGATGTTCAAAGTATAGAGCTCCTTTCGTCAAAGGGGATGTTGGAAAGATAAACAACGCGGTCGCGACCGCCAAAGTCGCGAAGCACGCGGATGTGTGCAAAATTATGCGCTTTTCCAAGAGCCACGAGGGCATCCGCTTGGTCAAAGCCGATTTCAAAAAGGAAGAACCCGTCCTCTTTCAAAAGAGGGGAGTAATGCACCAAGATAGCGCGATAGAAGATGAGACCGTCTTCGCCACCGTCAAGAGCGACCGCGGGCTCCTTGTGCACCTCGGGAGAGAGTGCGGCAATGTCCTTGGTTGGAATGTAAGGCGGATTGGAGAGAATGGCATCAAAGGGCGCATCCTCTGCAAGCGTGGGGGCGGGGGAGAGCACGTCGGCAAGAATTCCCCCAAAGCGTGAGGCAACTCCGTTTTTAGCGGCGTTACGCTTGGCAAGCGCCAAGGTCGCAGGGAATTTTTCAAGCGCAATTGCCATAGTGTCGGGGCGTTCGGCAAGCGTGGAAACGGCAATACAACCGCTACCCGTGCAAAGGTCGGCAAAGCGTGCACCAATCGGCAAAAGACGAATGGCGGTCTCTACCAAAACCTCGGTGTCGGCACGCGGAATGAGACAGTCGGGAGAGACCTCGTAGGTTTGGCGGTAAAATTCCCACTCACCAAGAATGTATTGGAGCGGCTCGTGTGCGAGTCTGCGGCTGACCGCATCCGCAAGCGCATCACTTTCGTAGTTGCGGTCGGGGGCGGCACGCAAAAGGGAGTGAGAAACGGCACAAAAATGCTCCATCAGGCAAAGCGCATCCCATTCGGCATCTTCAATTTTTGCATCTTGCAGTATTGCGCAAAGCTGACGGTAGGTCATTCCTTTACTCCTTTTCATTATTTATCCTTTAACATATTATCACAGAATGTGCAAAAAAGGAATAGATTTTTTAAAAAAATAAAAATTTTTTTTGCAAAACTATTGATTTTTTCAAAAAATGTGGTATACTTTCTATAGTACGAGTTTAATCGTGGAACTATGCCACACTATGGAGGTATGAAAATGGAAAACCAAAACGCAAAAAGAGGCAGCAAGATTTTAAAGATTTTGGGCATTCTGCTCGCTATCGGCGCAATTTGCTATATCTGTGTAAAGGTTTATAGAAAGTTCTTCCCCAAGGCACAACCCGTTCTTGAGGGTGAGGCAACCGACCTTGAGGCTGTTGAGGCTCCCGCAGAGGAAGCAGTAGCAACCGAGGCAGAAACCTTTGAGGTTCCCGCAGAGGCAGTTATCGCCAATGCAGAACAAATGGAAGCGTAAAATTGATTCTTACATCCGAAAACGGCTTTCCGCAAAAAGGGAAGGCCGTTTTCTTGTCTTGAAGAAAGGAAACAAAGTATGGCAAACTATAGAAGAGGACGCATCAACGAGGAGATGCAAAAAGAACTTACAATGATTCTGCGCCGCGTAAAGGACCCCCGTGTCAGCGAGGCGTTTATCAGCGTTACGGCAGCCGACTGCACCCCCGACCTCAAATTTGCAAAAATTTATTATTCGGTTATGGGCGGCGACAAAAAGGAGGTAGCCAAGGGGCTGAAGGCGGCCACCGGCTTTATCCGCCGCGAGCTTGCAAGATCTCTCAATTTGCGTATCACTCCCGAGCTCACGTTTGTTGCCGATGATTCGGTAGCATACGGTGCGCACATTGCATCTATTCTCAACACACTCGATATTCAACCCGAAGAGGACGAGGAAGAAGAGGACGTATGAGCAAATATCTGAGCAATCTTGATGAGCTGATAGAGGCGTTGGAGTCTCCTGCCGACACACTTATCATCTTTCACCGCAGTCCCGATGCCGATGCCGTTGGCTCTGCATTTGCTCTTATGGGGATTCTTGAGCAGTTGGGCTCCTCTGCGCGTTGCATCTGTCAGGAGGAGGTTCCCGAGTATTTGCAATTTATCATGAACGGTACGCAGGAAACGGTTCTTGCCGATGCCGTTCTTGCCGATTTTGAACCTGCGCGCATCATCGCCGTTGATACAGCATCCCGTACGCAAATGGGAACGCTTGCCGACCTGTTTGGCGAGAGTGTCGACGTGATGATCGACCACCACGAGGGTGACGATCCTTACGGCGCGCAATGCTACATCCGCCCAAATGCTGCGGCAACCGGTGAAATTATTTTTGATTTGACCACCAAGCTGGCAGAGGAGGGGCGCATTACCATTGATGAGCAAACCTGTGTTGCACTTTATGCCGCTATTAGCGGAGATACGGGCTGTTTCCGTTATTCCAACGTCACCCCCAAAACGCACCTGCGTGCCGCAGAGCTTGTGGCAAGCGGCATCGACTGTGCCGAAATCAACCGCAGGTTGTTTGAAAACAAGAGCTTGGAACGCCTGCGCGCTCAGTCGGCGGCTATTTCCAACATGGAGGTCTTCGCCAATGGCAAAATTGCGGTTGTCACCTTCCCGTATGCGCTCAAGGCGGCGCTCGGCTTGGGAGATGAAGACCTTGGTGCACTCGTTGATATTCCGCGCTCGCTTTCGGGCGTTGAGGTAGCTCTTTGCATCCGTCAACCGTTGCCCGAGGGCAAGTTCCGCGTGTCTGTTCGCTCCAACGGAGAATACGATGTTGCCGAGCTTTGCCGCAAATTCGACGGCGGTGGACATGCCAAAGCGGCAGGCTGTGTATTAACGGCTGCCGATATGGCAGATGCCAAGCAACGCATCCTGTCCGCAATCCACTTTGAATAATCGCAACCAATGAATAAAAACCCTCTTTTTTGGACAATGCTGAACATGCAGAAACCAAAAAGGAGGGTTTTGTTATGTTTTACAAAAGAATACTTACACTGTCGGTGTTGGCGGCAATGCTTTTGCTGCTTGTGGGGCTTTTACCCGTGCACGGGGAAGAGGAAATTTACAACAAGGTGGTGCGCCTGCACGTGCTTGCCAATTCGAATAGCGAAGAGGATCAAGCTGTCAAATTAGCAGTTAGGGATGCTATCCTTGAAGTAACCGTGCCGCTTTTGCAGGATTGCCAAACAAGAGAGGAAGCCGTTTGGCGTTTAGAGGAAAACCGCACACTCCTGACCGAAACGGCACAAACGGTCTTGCGCGAAAAGGGTTTTGATGATGCTGTGCACATTGAAATGGGGCTCGAGACATATCCCACACGCACCTATGATAGTTTGTGTTTCCCTGCAGGGGAATATATCTCAATGCGTGTTAGTCTTGGCGAGGGAGAAGGGCAAAATTGGTGGTGCTGTCTGTTTCCGCCACTCTGCCTCGGTGCCGCAACGGTAGGAGAGGATGTAGCGGAGGACGTTTGTATTTCAGTCGGCTTTACGCCCGCGCAATACAAAATCATTACCGAAAGCGATAAACCGGTTTATCGCGCAAGATTTAAAATTTTGGAGCTTTTGGGAAAATAAAGAACGGGTGGAGGAATGCGTTACGTTGCCTTCTTCCGCCGTTTTCTCGCGCGCGTGCGCACGCGCGCACGCGAATTTTATTTAAATGACTTGACAAATCAGCTATTTTATGGTAAAATACTATAATGGTGATGGATATATCCTATTTTTAACTCGCGCAATACTTTGTGCAGTTAATGCCAGAAAGAAAAAATATCAGGGAGACTTTAACATTGAAATATAAGATTGTATCAGATTCCTCATCTGACCTGCTCTCTCTTGCAGACGTCCCCTTTGCAACTGTTCCGCTCAAGGTCCAAACGGCAGAGCGTGAATTTATAGATGAATCCAAAACAGATGTAGATGAAATGCTGACCTATCTTGCGGCTTACCGCGGTCGCTCGGGGTCTGCTTGTCCCAATACACAGGAGTGGCTTGAGGCATTTGAGGATGCCGAAAATGTTTTTTGCGTTACCATTACAAGCGGTCTTTCGGGTAGCTACAATGCGGCATCGATTGCTGCGCGTGAGTACATGCAAGAAAAACAGGGCAGACGTGTATATGTTTTGGATACTCTTTCTACGGGAGCAGAAAGTGCTCTTTTGATCCAAAAGTTGCAGGAAATGATCCTCGCGGATCTGCCCTTTGACGATATTGTGGCAGGCATCAAGCAGTATGCCACACACACCCACCTGCTGTTTGCGCTGGAATCCTTGCACAATCTTGCCAACAACGGCCGCGTCAGTCCGCTGACGGCAAAATTCGCAGGACTCATTGGCATCCGTGTTGTTGGTTGCGCAAGCGAAGCAGGAACGCTTGAAATTTTAGAAAAGGCGCGCGGCACCGAAAAGACCTTGCGCGTGCTGCTTGCGCAAATGCAGGCAAACGGCTATTGCGGTGGCAAGGTGCGCATCCACCATTGCCAAAATCTTACCGTGGCCGAGGATCTTGCAAAAAGAATACATGACGCGTATCCCAAGGCTGACGTTTCAATCGTTCCCACACGTGCGCTTTGCAGCTTTTATGCCGAGCGTGGTGGACTTTTGATAGGGTATGAGGATGCGTTGTGATTTTCACTGTTTAACTCAGGAGAAAGTGTTATGGAGCAACAACAAATATCCGCCCTTGTAAATGAGCAAAGAGCATTTTTTGAGAGCGGAAAAACACTTTGTGTGTGCCGTCGTAAAGAGGCACTCAAAAAGCTTTACAATGCGATCGTAGCCCGTGAAAAGCTCTTGACAGACGCTCTGCAAAAGGACCTCGGCAAATCCGATTTTGAAGGTTACATGTGCGAAATCGGCATGGTTCTGGACGAAATCAGCTATATGCAAAAGCACATCGACCGCTTTGCAAAAGAGAAGCGCGTGCGCACACCATTGGCACAATTTGCCTCGCGTAGCTACGTCAAACCCTCGCCCTACGGCGTTACACTCATTATGAGCCCGTGGAATTATCCGCTCCTGCTCACACTTGATCCGCTCGTCGATGCACTTGCGGCAGGAAACACTGCCGTCATCAAGCCGGCGGCATATGCCTCCGCAACCGCTGCGGCAATCAAGGAGCTCATTGAGAGCATCTTCCCACGCGAATACGTAGCTGTTGTAACGGGCGGCAGAGCCGAAAACGCCTGCTTGCTCGACCAAAAATTTGATTATATCTTTTTCACGGGTAGCAAAGGTGTCGGCAAAGAGGTTATGAAAAAAGCCGCCGAGCATCTCACTCCCGTTACCCTGGAATTGGGTGGAAAGAGCCCATGCATCGTTGACGAAACCGCTAATCTTGCCCTTGCTGCAAGACGCATTGCCTTTGGCAAATACCTCAACTGTGGGCAAACCTGTGTAGCCCCCGATTACGTGCTTTGCCACGCATCGGTGCGTGACCGTTTTGTCGAGCTTTTGAAAAAAGAAATCGATCGCCAATACGGCAAAGAAGCCTTGCAAAATACCGACTACGGACACATTATTAACCAAAAACACTTTAGCAGAATTTGTTCTTTGATTGACGAGAAAAAGGTGGTTCACGGCGGCAATACCAACCCCGAGACCTTGCAAATCTCTCCCACGGTCATGACAAACGTCACCTGGGCAGATGCCGTTATGGGCGAGGAGATTTTTGGCCCCGTGCTGCCTATCCTAACGTTTGAGAGCATTGATGAGGTTATCAAAACCGTCAATTCCCACGATCGCCCCTTGGCGCTTTATCTCTTTACTTCTAACAAAAAGACCGTTCGCCGCATCACCTCCAAGTGCACTTACGGCGGCGGATGCATCAACGACGTCATCATCCATCTTGCCACCGCGCATATGGGCTTTGGCGGAGTAGGGGAGAGCGGCATGGGTGCTTACCACGGCAAGGTCGGTTTTGAGACCTTTTCACATCAAAAGAGCATCGTAGATAAAAAGACCTGGCTCGATTTGCCGATGCGCTATCAACCCTACAACCGCAAAATCAATGCAAAGCTTTTGCGTATGTTCTTAAAATAACTCGAATAAAACAATAACGAAATTGATAAAAATAAAAGGAGAAAGTTTATGAGAGATTACGTTATTTTTACCGATTCCGCCTGTGACATCAAGCCCGAATTGCTCGCCGAATGGGGCGTGCCCTACCGCTGCTTGACCTTCCGCTTTGACGGAGAAGACAAGGAATACTCCAACGACGATATGTCGGTGACTGAATTTTATAACAGAATGAGAGAGGGCGGCGTTGCCAAAACGGCAGCTGTTAATGCCGAGGCGTTTGCCGAAATGTTTGAAGAAAAGGCGCTCAAGCTGGGCAAAGATGTGCTTTATCTCGGTTTCTCGTCGGGACTTAGCACCACCTACAACTCTGCGCGTCTGGCGTCTATCGATCTCAAGGAAAAATACCCCGAGGCAAAAATCATCGTGGTCGATACCCTTGCCGCATCGGCAGGCGAAGGTTTGATGGTTTATTTGACCGTTGAACAAAAAAAGAACGGTGCCACCATTGAAGAAGCCGAGGCATTCGCTCGCGATTTGATCGGACGTATGGGCATTTGGTTCACGGTTGACGATCTCGTTTACCTCAAGCGCGGCGGACGCGTCAGCCCCACGGCGGCATTCGTCGGCAACCTCTTGGGCATTAAGCCCGTGCTCTATATGGACAACGAGGGACACCTCATTCCCGTATCCAAGGTACGCGGCCGCAGAACCGCAATTATGGCAATGGCAGATAAGTATACCGAAAAAGCAGTTAACAAAGAGAGTGGCTCCGTGTTTATTTCTCACGGTGCGTGCGAGGCAGATGCAAAGCTGCTTGCTGACACGCTTAAAGAAAGACACGGTGTAGACGTTAAGGTCATTACCGACGTCGGCCCCGTTATCGGCGCGCATTCCGGCCCCGGAACGCTGGCACTTTTCTTTGTGGCCGACGCAAGATAACCATGCACCGCGGGTGCATTTACCACCTACAACAAGGAGATTGATCTATGGCAGAAGATAAGAAAAAGGTAGCGTACTCGGCGTCTGCTAAGCCCGTTGCAAAGGCTACCCAAAAGCCTGCAACAAAAGCGGCAACCCCTGCAACCAAAGCAGGCAAGCCTGCGGCAAAGCAGACGGTAAAAAAAGAGGACGTAGCCAAAATTGCGGCTTCTACCGCCCAAACCATTAAAAAAGCGGCAAAAAACAGCGTACATCAAACGGCTGTAGCAATTATCAAAGCGCAGGATGCCTCTAAAAAGAGACAGGAGCAAAAAAAGGCCGAGCGCGCCGCTGCCGCAAAGAATCCCAACGCAAAAAAGAAGACCACTTGGGAAGATATTAAGGTGATGGGAGGCAACTTGCTTTCCAAAATGGCAAAGGGCGGTGCAATGCAGCTGCGCACCAATGCCGAGGAAGTGAATAAGCTCAACGTATTTCCCGTTCCAGACGGAGATACGGGTGACAATATGCGTATGACCATCGAGAGCGGTGTTGCCGCTATCGAAAATCTTGAGTCCGATAACCTTGCCGACGTTATGAAGGCGTTCTCGCACGGTATGCTCCTTGGTGCGCGCGGTAACTCGGGCGTTATCCTCTCGCAGTTCTTTGCAGGCACTGCAAAGGGCATAGAGGGTGTTGACCAAGCCGATCCCGCCGTATTCGGACGCGCATTGCAAAGAGGTGTTCAACAGGCATATACGTCGGTTATGACCCCAACCGAGGGCACCATTCTCACCGTTGCGCGTGAGGCGGTTGAATATGCCGTTTCTCGCATCACCCCCGATAGCACCATTCAAACGCTCTTTAACGATCTTGTGGGAGAGATGCACGCATCTCTTGAACGCACTCCCGAAATCCTTTCGGTTTTGCGTGAGGCAGGTGTTGTTGATAGCGGCGGAGCAGGTCTGTTCTACATTATGGACGGCTTCAACCGCGTTCTCAACGGCGAGGAATTTTTGGATGAAGAGGGCTTTAACAAGCTGACTGAAAAGAAGAGCAAGGCGGCTACAACCACCGAGCCCGATCTTGACGGCTTTGGCCCCGATAGCGTAATGACTTACGGCTACTGCACCGAGCTCCTCGTTCGTTTGCAGAACTCCAAAATCAACATCGCAACCTTTGATATTGACGCACTCAAGGCGTTCCTTTCCACCGTTGGTGATTCTATCGTTGCTTTCCAAACCGATAGCATTGTTAAAATTCACGTGCACACCCTCACTCCCGAAAAGGTTCTCGCTCATTGCCGCACCTTTGGTGAGTTTTTGAAGGTGAAGATTGAAAATATGTCACTCCAACACAGCTCTGTTGTAGAAGGGGAAAAAGAGGAGACTCCCGCTCCTACCAAGGAAGAGGCTCCCGCAGCTCCT
>JAZRKS010000056.1:0-4059 GCA_045646445.1 Eubacteriales bacterium
TTGGGGGATTTGCGGGGGCGTAATAGGTGATGATCTGCACGTCGGGATAGGTGTAGGCTGCAAGGATCAATTCCTCTTGCTTTTCGCTCATTACCACGCGCATATCATACTGTTGGATATAGTAACGCGCATCGGTTAAGATCTGTTCTACGCCGCCTACCGAGGTCGCCTCGGTCAGGTCGATGGCAAGAAAGTCACATTCCTTGGCAAGGCTTTCCAAGAGTGTCCAAGAGCCCTCGGCGCGCGCTACCGACAACGGAACGGCAACGCCCACGGGGGACTCCCCTGCCATCGCCTTGATCTGCTTGACGTAGCGCAAAATCGATGCCGTATCGGTGCTAGCGAACGGAATGCCGCACAAAAGGATCTCACTGCCGCCCGCGTGCAAAAATTCCTTGAGCAGGGCGCACTCCTTTGCGGCAACTGCGTATTGCAGGTCTGCCCCTTCGCTATAGAGCGCTTGCGGATAGAAAACACCGCTGACAAAGCCGGCAAAGAGGTGAACCTCTCCCATGGCATCGTAAAGCACCGTTTGGCTGAGCGAGGATACGCCAAGGTATTCTGCTACCTCGGAGGTATAATTGATTTGCCCTGTGGGGGTGTTGAGTGTGATCGAAATTTCATAAAAGCTTTCCCAAACGCTCTCTGCCTCCTCGCCGAACACATAAGCATCGGCGTGGATGTCGCGCGTGTAGGTTTTGTCGGTTACGGTGGGTTCTTCCTGCTTTTGATCTCCCTTGGTCAAGCGGTCGTAGGTTTCGTCATCCAACCACTCGTTGAGCATCAACCCTACAATAATCGTTAGGAGCAGTGCCGCTCCTGCACAGATCAAAACAATGGAAAGCGGCGATAAATTTCCGCGTCGGTGCGTATTGCGTCGGTTGCCAAACAGCTGCATAGCGGCTCCTCCTTTCTAAAGCTTCAAAACAGAATGGTATTATTGCATTGCAACAAGATCAATAGACTTGCCGTAATCGTTGAGTTCAATTTGAACGTTTGCCTTTGCCGCCTCAACCTCATCGCCAACGATTGCCCATTGGTAATTAGAAAGCAGATTGGTGAGCTGGAGCGAAAGAGTAGTTTGAATGTTGCCGATTACATCCTCGGTTGCGGTTTCGGGCATGCGCATGAATACGTAAAGCGCGCCTTCTACCTCAACGATCTCGCTGACGTCCCCTACGTTCAGGGCAACTGCTGCATCTATCAGCTCATCCTTGTGTACGTTGCGAACGAGATAATAAGGGGATACGTTCGTCAGGTCGTCGTTTGCCTTGTTAATGCAATCGGTAAGCGTCCACTCGCCCGAAATGAGCTTTTCGCGAGCGTTTTCCAAAATGATGCGGTTTTCTTCTTTTTCCTCATCGCTTTCGTGCGTTAAGAGAAAATGCTGCACGTATGCACTGTTTCCATCGGTCAGCCACGCCTCAAAGGTTGCCTCGTCATTAAAGAACGCGCCATCCTTTTGCATAGCACTGTGGAGCAGATATTTCATTTCGTCAAGTGCAAAATAAAAGCGGAAAAGATTATCGGTGGCGTAACGAGCCTTCAGGTCGGCTTTGTACTCGCGTTTGCTGGTGTATTCTGCCAAAACCTCTTTCATCGATTCGTCAACGGCTTTTTTGATCTCCTTACCTTCAAAGGCATCGCGGCCGATGCGATGATTTGCACATGCCGCAAGGAGTGCATAATTTTCCTTGACCGTATTCCAAACCAATTCTTCAAGCTCAGCGCGGTACTGCTCGGCGGTTGTGGGGTCATCCCAAATGCTGCCGTTTTCATCGTTGCCGTCGCCGTATTTTTCATCAAGATCCATCTTGTAGGTCATTGTAATAAAGCGCAGCTGCTCGTAGGGGATTTCATATTCGCCCGAGGTAGCAATCACTCTTTTATTTTTTGCGTTTGCGCAGGCACCCAACGTGCAAACAAGCATTGCACACAAAAGCAACGCGGCTGCCGCGCGCATCAGTTTTTGTTTCAATTTTCGTCTTCCTTCCTAAACTTTTTTTATATTATACTAAATATTTATGTCTTTTTTGTGAATATGAATGAAAAAGTGATATATTTTTTAAAAAAGCATTTCTTTTTTGCTTATTTTATGATACAATAGAGAAAAGATCTTTTTGTGAAAGGAGTGACACCGAATGAATAAGATCTATACGATTCCCCTTGAGAAGATCGTTGAGGATTTCCACTTGGAGGTAATCGTGAAGCCCGCTAATTTTGAAGAGATTCAAATCTCCTCCCCCGAGGTCAACCGCCCGGGACTTGCACTTGCGGGATTTTATGAAATTTTTGAACCCGAACGCATTCAGCTTATCGGCAAGGCGGAAACGCAGTACCTCAACTCGATTGAGCCCTCTACCAAGCGCGTTATGCTGCAAAAGCTGGTGGATGCCAAGCCCGTTGCCATTGTTTACACCACAAATCTGCCCGTGGACAGTGCCGCCGTTGAGCGTGCCGAAAAGGCAGGTGTGCCGATTTTGCGCACGGGACTGAAAACCAGCGAAATTATGGCAAGTCTCATTTCTGCCCTGAACAACTACCTTGCTCCCCGCATCACACGCCACGGCTGCCTGGTTGAAATTTACGGCGAAGGTATTCTGCTTTTGGGTGACAGCGGCGTTGGTAAGAGTGAGACCACCATCGAGCTGATCAAAAGAGGTCACCGACTGATTGCCGACGATGCCGTAGAGATCAAGCGCGTGTCTGACAAGACCTTGGTGGGCTCTGCCCCCGAGCTCATTAAGCACTACGTGGAATTGCGCGGCATTGGCATTGTAGACGTGCGCCGCCTGTTTGGTATGGGTGCGGTCAAGGAGACCGAAAAGATCAACCTTGTTATTCAGCTGGAAAACTGGATCGAGGGCAAAATGTACGACCGCCTCGGCATGGACGAGGAGACCATTGACATTCTCGGCATCAACGTGCCTTCCATTACCATTCCCGTTCGCCCCGGCCGTAACCTTGCCATCATTTTGGAGGTTGCCGCTATGAACAACCGTCAAAAGCGTATGGGCTACAACACCGCCGAGGAGTTTAGCAACAACCTTTTGCGCCAAATGGGCGTTGATCCCGAATCCGAAAAATAAATTGTAAACGATTTGTAAACATCAGCGGAATACCCTTGACAGTCACGTGACTGTGTGTTACAATATAGATGTGGTCCCGCGGATCGCATCCCAAATCTATTTTTTTCAAAAAGGAGAACACTACTATGATTGCTATCCCGATTATTCTCGCACTCGTTGTTATTCTTGGAGTCAGCGGCTACCTCAAAGCTCCCCCGGATACCGCTTACATCATCACCGGTCTTGGCAAAAAGAAGATCCTGATTGGTAAAGCCGGCTGGCGTATGCCCTTCTTTACCCGTGTTGACCGTCTCTCTCTGCGTGTTATGCAGGTTGACGTAAAAACGAGTGAAGCCGTTCCTACCAACGAGTTCATCAACGTAACCGTTGACGGTGTTGCTAACATTAAGATCTCCTCTGACCCCGAGCTTCTCGCTCGCGCATCCGAAACCCTTCTTAACCTGCGCCAAGCTGACCTGACCCAATTGGTTACCCAAGTGCTTGAGGGTAACATGCGTGAGATCGTTGGTTCCGTAGGTCTGAAGGAAATGGTTCAGGACCGTCAGGGCGTTGCAAAGAAGATCACCGAGAACGTTGTTCCCGATATGGAAAAGCTCGGTATCGAGGTCGTTAACTTTAATATCCAGAACTTCAAGGATGCTGCGGGCACCATTGAGAATATGGGTATAGACAACGTTGAGCAGATCAGAAAGAACGCGCAGATTGCGAAGGCAAACGCGCAAAGAGATATTTCCATAGCAACCTCTAACGCTCAGCAGGAAGCAAACGCGGTTAAGGTTGAAGCCGAAAAGAAGATTGCAGAGCAGAACGCAGACCTTGCAGTTCAGCAGGCGGATATGAAGGTTAAGGCGGACACCAAGAAGGCGGAAGCGGATGCGGCTTATTCAATTCAGCAGGAAAATCAGCGTAAGATAGTTGAAATAGCGAAGACCAACGCGGATATCGCCCGCAGAGAAAAGGAAGCGGAGCT
>JAZRKS010000057.1:0-3332 GCA_045646445.1 Eubacteriales bacterium
GCGACAGAGATGCGAGTAAGTATATAAAGGTGTTTTTCGCAGAAAATTATAATGTTTCCTATGCGGAACGCCTCATACCTGCCTGCGACATATCGGAACAGATATCTCTTGCATCCAAGGAAGCCAGCGGTACGGGTAACATGAAGTTTATGCTCAACGGTACCGTAACCCTTGGAACCATGGACGGCGCAAACGTTGAAATTTGCGAAGAAGCGGGCAGAGAAAACGAATACATCTTTGGTGCAACCGTTGAAGAAGTAAAAGAGATCAAACGCGACTACCGTCCTTGGGATATTTACAACAACGATCCCGAGCTCAAGAGAATCGTTGATACCCTCGACGACGGCACCTTTGACGACGAGGGTAGCGGCATGCTTCGCTCGGTCAAGGAATCTCTCTTTGGCGGCTGGAGCGCAGACCACTATCTCGTACTGCAAGACTTCCGCGATTACGTTCGCGTAAAGAGCGAGCTCAACCGCGATTACGGCAGCGAAGAGTTCCTTGCAAAATGTGTTCGCAACACGGCAAACGGCGGCAAATTCTCCTCTGACCGTTCCATTCTTGACTACGCGAAAAACGTGTGGAATTTGTAATTCGAAAATTTTCGAAAAAAATCTCAAAAAATTGCGCAATTTGCACAGAACGCCGTTTCAAAATTGTGCATTAGGTAGAAATTCTCAAACCTGCTTGACTTTTTGCCTCATTAGTTGTATAATATAACCATCGGGAACCCCTTGTACGCGATGTAAGGGGTTCCCTAAAAAGGCCAAAAGGCCAAAAAATCATATATAAGGAGAAAGACAATGAAAAAGTTCTTATCTGTAATCGCACTGATCATGGCTCTCTCTCTTTCGCTCGCTTGCCTTGCATCCTGCAGCTTGTTTGGTAAGCCCGAAGAGACCACTCCCGCTACCGACGATTCCAACAAAGTAACTGTTTGCTGGTATCAAGGCAGCAAGGTTCTCAGAGAAGAGAAGGTAGAAAAGGGCACTAAGCTCACCGCTTGGACTCCCGATCCCGTTGAAGGCAAGGACTTCACCGGCTGGTATGCAGAAGCATCCCTGACCCAAGAGTTCGACTTTGAAACCGTTATTAACGAAGACACCGACATTTTTGCTAAGTTCACCAGCAACGTATTCGTAGCTGACGACAAGTCCTACTACCTCATCGGTACCGGCTCCGGCGACATGAAGCAAAGTGGTTGGAACCATGACAACTCCATGGCAAGCCTTGTTATGACCAAGACCGAAAACGCTTCCGCTAACGTATACGAGATCACCATTCTCATGTATGCAGGCGACGCATTCCAAATCTGCTACGGCGGCACCTACGACGGTCAGGTTGGTATCGGTTACGTTCCCGGCGTTGAGTACGCTGACGGTACTAACAGATATGATAACAACACCTACACCGCTGCTGACAAGAAGTTCGCAACCGTTAAGAATGCTGCAGGCGAAGTAGTATTCGAAGGTCACGACGAATTCAACAAAGAATACTGGACTTGGAACGTATTCCTCGCAGAGGGCCAAGACGGTATCTACAAGATCATCTACACCACTTATCCCGATCACCCCGCTGACAACACCATCACCTACGAACTCGTAGAGAAGAAGGAACCCCTTGCAGAAACCCACGATATGTACATCTGCGGTACTGTTTCCGGTTGGGATTTCAGCGACGATTACAAGATGAAGGCTGATGACACCAAGGAAAACTACTCCTTCCTCCTCAACATTACCGAACCCGCTGAAATCAAGCTTCGCAACAAGATTGGCGATGTTTGGTACGGCGCAGAAAAGATCACCGTTATCGGTGAATGCGGCACCTGGAACGATGGCGGCAACCTCGCTCTCGAAGCAGGCGTTTACAAGATCGCTTACAGCGTAGAATCCGATAGCGCAACTATCGAAGCAGTAGCTAAGTCCTTCTGGCTTGCAGGCGTAGTTAACGGCGGTCAATACTGGAACTGTGGCTCCGGTATCGAGTTCGAAAAGGTTAACGACACCACCTACAGAGCATACTACACCTTTACCGAGGCAGATACCGATGCTTCTTGGATGACCGGCTTTGTTGGCGCATGCAAGGCAGTTTACGGTTATGCAGGTTGGGATGCAGACATTTGGTACGGCAACGTTGAAAACGGCGATAACGTAACCGTTGATTCTTACGGTCTGTACGAGCTCGTTCTCACTCTCAACGATGCAGCTGACTTCACAGCAGGCGGTACCGTTACCGCTACCAAGCTTGAGGGCTACTTCCTCGTTGGTACCATCGGCGACGGTGACACCTGGAGAGCAGAATCTCAAAACAAGATCGAAGTTGCAGGCGATGCAGTTTCCACCACCTACACTTGGGAACAAAAGGACAACGCTGACTGGCTCGGCGCTGACCAAATCGCTGCTATCAAGATCATCAACGTTGACGCTAACGGTAACGTTACCTGGTACGGCAACGCAACCAACGGTGATAACGTAATCATCCCCGAGGTTGGCACTTACACCATCACCCTCAACGAGGGCGTTGTAACCGCAACCAAGAACTAATCAACTGTTAATAAAACAAAAACCTTTGCGGGGCGGGGCTTTGCCCGCTCCGCATTTTTAATATCAATCAATAATAAGGAGAAGATTATGAAAAAGATTAGAGTTCTTTCTCTCGTACTGGCTCTGTTGATGCTCGTTGCTGTTTTTGCGGCTTGCAATAAGGACAACGGTGATGAAAACAAGCCCTCCGGCGAAAAAACAAAGGTAACCCTGACTGTTTGGGGTTCTCAAGAAGACCAAGCAATGCTTAAGGAAATGTGCGCAGCATTCGCAGCAGCTAACCCCGATAAGGAATACAAGTTCCTGTTTGGTGTTCAAGGCGAAGGCGACGCAGCCGACAAGGTTCTCAACGACGTAACCTCCGGTCCCGACGTATTCTCTTTTGCAAGTGACCAAATCAACAAGCTCATCGCAGGCGGCGCTCTCGCACGCGTTGGCGGTGACTTTGAAAAGTTTGTAAAAGAAAGCAACTCCGCAACCTCTGTTGACGCCGCAACCGTTACCGTTAAGGGCGAGGAGCAACTGTTTGCTTACCCCATGACCGAGGATAACACCCTCTTCCTTTACTACGATAAGTCCGTTATCGGTGCTGACCAAGTTGACACTCTTGACGAGCTCCTCGATGCTGCACACGCTGCAGGCAAAAAGGTTCACTTCAAGCTCAACGACGACGGTTGGTATCTCTCCAGCTTCTTCTTCGCATATCCCGAGCTCGGTTACCAGGTTTCCTTCAACGAGAACATGGTTGAGACAGGCGTTTCCATTAACTATAACAACGCTCAGGGTCTT
>JAZRKS010000058.1:0-8607 GCA_045646445.1 Eubacteriales bacterium
TGTTGCACGCGCTTCGGCAGGTGCTTCGGAGTCTCTCCCAATTTTTGAAGCCGAGGGTGAGGATGCCGTAAAGCTCTTCCGCGAGGTTGGATATTCCATCCTTTGTGCAGGTATTCGCGACTCGGTCTCTATCTTTGAAGAGGAATTCCCCTACCCCGTTTTGTTGGTGGTAGGAGGTGAGAAGCGCGGCATTTCGCGCACTCTTCTTGAGGCGGCAGACCGCATTGTTCGCATTGACTACGGCCGCGATTTCAGCGGTTCTCTTTCGGCGGCATCTGCCGCAACCGTGTTGGCGTTTGAGATCTATCGCCAAAACCGCAAATAAAGCGCAAAATTCCTTGCTTTTTTTGCAAAAACGAGTGGACAAATAAAAAATTTCGTGTTATAATATAAGGAAAGTTGATTTTTTGGAGGGCTTGCGAATATGGAAATTTACAATCTTTTTCCCGGTTCGTTCGGCTCCAACTGTTATCTGCTCATCAGCGGCAACCAAGCCGCGGTGGTAGACCCCTCGGCAGATGCCGACGTGATACTGAAAAAGGCTGCCGAAAAGGGGGCAACTTTGCAGTATATCCTCTTGACACACGGTCACTTTGACCACATCTGCTCGCTCGATACGCTCCGTGACAAAACAGGGGTTCCCGCCTACATTCACAAGGGGGATGCAGATATGCCTGCAGATTCCCACAAAAATGCATTTTCTATCTTTTTTGGGCAAGAGCACAGCTACCGCACCCCCGAAAAGATACTCAATGACGGTGATGTACTGACACTCGGTGACGAGCAGATCCGCGTGATTCACACCCCCGGTCATACCGAGGGCTCGGTTTGCTTCTTGTGTGGGGAAAAGATTCTCATCACGGGAGACACGCTCTTTGACCGCGGATTCGGTCGCTATGATCTTTATGGCGGTGACCCGTTCAAGCTGCGCCGCTCACTCAAGCGACTTTCTCTGCTTGATCGCTCACTCACGATTTATGCAGGACACGGCTGCCCCACCGATCTTGAGGATGCCGTACAAAACTGCGCACTACTTTAAAAAACTGTCAATTTCCACGAGAAAGGATTTATCATATTATGGATTATCAAAAGCTTGCCGAGCTTCTCTTCCCCCACGTTACCGAAACACCTGCGGATGTAGAAGCAAAATTCCCGCCCCGTAATCTCCCCGAAGGCGCAAAGGTTACCCGTTTTGCTCCCAGCCCTACGGGCTTTGTTCACTTTGGCGGTCTGTTCCCCTCTACCATTGGCGAACGCCTCGCACATCAAAGCGGCGGCGTGTTCTTCTTGCGTATCGAGGATACCGACGCAAAGCGTGAGGTTGACGGTGCAGCTGAAGGTCTTGTTCGCACACTTGCACACTATGGCGTTTGCTTTGACGAAGGTGCAGTGATTGGCGAGGACGGCAAGATTTGTGACAAGGGCATTTACGGCCCCTATAAGCAAAGCCAACGCGGTCCTATCTATCACGTATTTGCAAAGCAACTCGTGAGTGAAGGCAAAGCATATCCCGTATTCACCACCAAGGAAGAGCTTGAGGCAATGAATGCGGTAGATAAAAAAGCCGAAATTAAGGCAAAGGACTGGCACGAGGACCAAACCGAGCAACGCGAAAAGATGCTTGCGGCTCGCAATATCACCATGGAAGAGGTTGAGGCCAATCTTGCCGAAGGCAATCCCTTTGTTCTTCGGTTGCTCGCTGACGGTGACCCCGAGAAGAAAACGCCCTTTACCGACCTTGTAAAAGGCAAATTGGATATTCCCGAAAACGATGAGGATTTCGTTCTGCTCAAATCCGACGGAATTCCCACCTATCACTTTGCGCATGCAGTGGATGACCACCTGATGGGTACGACACACGTCGTTCGCGGTGAGGAATGGCTCCCCAGCTTGGCTAAGCACATTATGCTGTTCCGCTATCTTGGATTTAAGATGCCCAAGTTTATGCACATTGCGCAAATTATGCGCCTTGATGAGAATGGCAATAAGAAAAAGCTTTCCAAGCGCGATATGGGCGCGAATATGGACGATTACAGCCGTATGGGTTACGCTCCCGCCTGCGTTTGCGAATACATTATGACTCTGCTCAACTCCAACTACGAAGAGTGGCACGCACAAAATGCGGACAAGCCCTACACCGACTTCCCCTTCAACATCAAAAAGATGAGCACCTCGGGTTGTCTGTTCGACTTTAACAAGCTCAATGACGTCAGCAAAAACGTCATCTCCCGTATGACTGCAAAAGAAGTGACCGAACAGGTTACAGCTTGGGCTCTGCAATTCGACCCCGAGTTTGGTGAAAAGCTCGCCCGTGATCCTGCATTTACAGAATCCATCTTTGCAATCGGTCGCGGCGGTAAGAAACCGAGAAAAGACCTTGCAACCTGGGCAGATGCCAAGCCCTATATGGGATTCTTCTTTGATTTTGTTCAAGAGGATCAATACGAGGAAAGGTTTGATAAAGCGGACATCAAGACCGCGCTTGAAAAGTTCCTTGTTACCTACGATCCTGCGGACGATATGAACGGTTGGTTTGAAAAGGTGAAAGCAATTGCCCGTGAGATCGGCTATGCCGACGATATGAAGGCATACAAGGCAGAGCCCGAGGCCTTTGGCGGCAGCATTGCAGACGTGAGCATGTTCTTGCGCGTTGCGGTTACCGGCAAGCTCAATGCCCCCGACCTTTACACCGTTATGCAGATCCTTGGCAAGGATGAAACCGCTTGCCGCATTCAAAACATGATCGCTACCCTTTGATTTTAGAAAGGTTTGATAAATATTATGGCAGAACTTGAAAGAAACTTTATTCTTGATATTATCGACTCTGATCTTGAGGCAAATCCCGAGCTTAAGATCCACACCCGTTTTCCGCCCGAGCCCAACGGATATCTCCACATCGGTTCGGTAAAGGCGATTTGCATCAACACCGACGTTGCAAACAAATATAGCGGCTTATTCAATCTCCGTTATGACGATACCAACCCCGCAAAGGAGTCGGACGAGTTTGTTCGTTCCATTCGCGAGGACCTCGAGTGGCTTGGCGCTACCCCCACGGGCGGTGTTTATTACGGCTCCGATTACTTTGGCAAGTGCTACGAGTTTGCCGTTCAGCTCATCAAGCAAGGTGACGCTTACGTTTGCGACCTGACCAAGGATGAGATTGCCGACTACAAGGGCACCGACCGCTCTCAAGCATCCAAGGAATCCCCCTACCGCAACAGAACGGTTGAGGAAAACCTTGAGCTGTTTGAACGCATGAGACAGGGTGAGTTCCCCGACGGTGCTCGCACTCTGCGTGCAAAGATCGACCCCTCGTCGGATAATCCCTATCTGCGTGACCCCGTTATTTACCGTATTAAGCACATTCACCACCACCGTCAGGGTGACGAGTGGTGTGTTTACCCGATGTATGACTTTGCACACCCCATTCAGGACGCACTTGAGGGCATTACGCACTCTCTGTGCTCCAGTGAATTCCGCAACCACCGTCCCCTTTATGATTGGGTTGTTGAAAAAATCGGCTTTGTTCAAAAGCCCCACCAATGGGAATTCGGACGCATGAACATTACCTATACCGTAATGTCCAAGCGTTATTTGCGTCAGCTCGTAGAAGAGGGCTACGTTGACGGTTGGGATGACCCCCGTCTGCCCACTCTGTGCGGTCTGCGCCGCCGCGGTTACACCCCTGCAGCACTCTTTACCTTTGTTCGTGAAGCAGGCGTTACCAACACCGACCACACCGTTGACGTTCGTCAGCTCGAGGCTTGCGTGCGCAACGATCTGAACGAGAACTCCTTGCGCCGCGTTGGTATTGCCAACCCCATTCGCGTAGTGATTGACAACTATCCCGAGGATAAGGAAGAAATGATTGCTCTTCCCAACCATCCGCAAAAGCCCGAGCTCGGCACACGTGACGTTCCTATGACACGTGAGATCTTCATCGATGCCGATGACTTTGCAGAGGTTCCGCCTCCCAAGTTCTTCCGTCTCAAGCCCGACGGCGAGGTTCGTCTGATGGGCGGCTATATCATCAAATATGCAGGCATTGAAAAGAACGAGGACGGCTCTATTAAGTGCATCCACGCAACCGCCGACCTTGAAACCGGCAACGGCATGCCCGCTGACGGCCGCAAGATCAAGGGTACCGTTCACTGGCTCTCTGCCAAGTATGCCGTTCCCGCAACCTTTATGCTCTATGACCGCCTGTTCAACATTGAAAACACTGCGGACGTTCCCGAGGGCAAAACCTATCTCGATTTCCTCAATCCCGAGTCCCTTACCAAACTCGAGAGTGCGGTTGTTGAGCCCTCTTTGGCCGATGCAAAGCCCGGCGAAGGATTCCAATTTGTTCGCACCGGTTACTTCTGCAAGGATACCAAGAATCCCGGCACCTTTAACCGCGTTGTAGGACTGAAGGATAGCTTCCCTAAGAACTAAATTGCAAAAAGCTCGCCTTTGGGCGAGCTTTCTGCTGAAAGGAATTGTATTTTATGCTTTCCAAAGAAATTTTCAGCACATATCAAGCCATACTGATTGAAGAGCTCCAACCCGCAATGGGGTGCACCGAGCCGATTGCTATCGCTTATGCATCTGCTTTGATGCGTGATGCTTTGGGCGACATTCCCACCTCGGTGGAGATTGCCTTGAGCGGTAACATCATCAAGAATGTCAAAAGTGTTATCGTGCCTGCAACAGGCGGTATGCACGGCATTGAAGCGGCAGTTGCAGCAGGCATTATTTCGGGCAGATTTGATAAAAAGCTTGAGCTTTTGTCGGTGCTTGGTGAGGATGAGCGTATTTCTTTGCGCTCTTATCTCAAAAAAACACCCATTCGCGTATCGGAATTAAAATCCAACTGCACCTTTGACCTTTTGGTAACGGGCAGATGCGGAGAGAACACCGCACGCGTGCAGATCTCGGGCTACCACACCAACATTGTGCGTGCCGAGTGCAACGGCAAGAGTGTGATTGATCGATACGTACAAAAAGAGGTTCTTGCCGCAAGCACCAAAAATGCCGCAAACCGTTCCCTTTTGACGGTTGAGAGCATTATTGAGTTTGCCGACACCGTGGAGCTTGACGAATTGCGCCCCTACCTATTGCGACAGATTAAAATGAATATGGACATTGCCGAGGAGGGCTTGCGTAATCCTTACGGTGCATCTATCGGTCAGCTTATCCTAAAGGACGGTAATGTCAGTGTCAAGGACAAAGCACGTGCCTATGCAGCCGCCGGCTCGGATGCACGTATGAGCGGATGCGAGTTCCCTGTTTGCATTCTTTCGGAAAGCGGCAACCAAGGCATTACGGCATCTGTCCCCGTAATCGTTTACGCGCAAGAAACCAACAGGAGCGAAGAAGAGCTTTTGCGTGCCTTGATTGTTGCAGATTTGATTACCGTACATCAAAAAACGGGCATTGGATGTCTTTCTGCCTACTGCGGTGCCATCAGCGCAGGCGTTGGCGCAGGCGCGGGTGTTTGCTACCTTGAGGGTGGCAGATTCCACGAGATTGCACACACACTCGTCAATGCGGTTGCCATTCTTTCGGGTACGATTTGCGACGGTGCAAAGCCCTCTTGCGCAGCAAAGATCCCAATGGCTGTGGAGGCCGGCTTTATGGGTTGGGAAATGGCAAAATCAGGACGCGAGTTCTTTGGCGGCGACGGCATTGTTACCAAAGGCGTTGAAAACACCATTCGTAACGTAGGTCAGCTCGCTCGCGACGGCATGATGGAAACAGATAGAGAAATTATTCGCATTATGCTTGGAAAGCGATAAACCTTTGAAAGTACAGCCTAGGAGGTATTTATGAAAGAATTTTTTGGACTTGCAAGATTTGAAAACGGCGAATATCATTTCATTCGCGAGGCAGAGGGTGCTTGGTCATGGCAACACATTCTCGCCGTTTCTATTTTTATGGCGGTGATGGTATTCTTAGCCATTTTCTTTGGAAGAAAATATCGAAACTCCGAACCCAATAAAAAGAACAAAGTTTTAGCTGTTTGCGCTATTTTAATCAATAGTTTTGAGATTGTAAAGATCATTGTCCTTTGCATTCGTGCACAAAATGCAATGCATTGGTTATACGTACTTCCTCTCTTTCTTTGCAGCATTCAGCTCATTGCCATCCCGATGGCTGCTTTTTGCAAAGGTAGACTTCGCGAGGCATGCTTGGACTTCGTTTTTATCTTTGGTATTTTGGGAGCGGTATTTGGAACAGTTGGTGCCGCACAAAATTACGGCTCCTACCCCACACTCTCAATGGATAACGTATTCTCCGGTATTACACATTCTATTTCAGGATTTGCGTCGCTTTACATAGGTATATCGGGCATGACAAGCATGAAGAAAAAGAACACCGGCATTACTGTGGGAATTCTGCTTGGCTTTTCGATGGCGGCATACATAGCAAACTTGTTGTTGGATTACAACTATATGTTTTTGATGAACCACGATGGAACACCGTATAGCATTTTATATAATCTTGTAAACGGTCATCCCGTTTTCTATCCGCTTATGGTCGTTCTTTTATTCATTATTTATATCTTTGCTTTTTATGCTATCTATTATCGTATTCAAAAAAAGCAAGAACCGACAACCGAGCAGATACCCGAAAAAGAATATGCGGAATTAAAATAATAAACGACAAAAAGGAACAGCAAAAATTTGCTGTTCCTTTTTATTATTCTAAAACTTCTTCCTTGTTTTTATCCGCGCCTCGACGGAAGAAATCCTTGATTTTGCTGACTTTACTGATGCCGATAAGGTCGGCAAACATTCTTTGTACGGTTTCGTGCACCTTGGGATCAAGACTTTTGGTGTGCGAATACCATTTTTTACGCGCCGCTACAAGGTCGGTAAGCGTTTGTGCCCCATCTACCGAGAAAAGCTGATAGACCGCCTCGGCAAATTCTTCTCGTTGTTCGGGCGTCATATCGCGTATCCATTGATTAACGGTGCGGTCGAGCTTGCGACTGTCGGGAGTAACGTCCTTGAGATGAACAAAAGAGTTGCCCAAAATCTCCCACGAAAGTCCGTTGTGCTGCAAAAGCCCTGATTTTTGTCGGCTTTTGACAACGGTAAAGTTTTCGTCGTGTTCGAGCAGCATACCCACAACCGAGGAATGCGGAACAAGGTTGCAGATGCGCGGACGGATCTCTTGATAATCGGGATCGTCGAGAATGTTTTTGCCAAAGCCGGGACCATCGTTACTGTAAACCGCCGTAATGCGCCCACGAATTGCGGGATCGCAATGCACCGCGGCATATACGGCAAGATTGCCGCCCTTACTATGCCCTGCCAAAATGAGCTTGCCATCGTGTGCTTTTGCTACCGTCTCTAAATATTCCACCGCCTTGATTTGTGCGGGAACGACCGGCAAAAAGCACATGTTGATATCCTCCTTCCACCCCACCAGCGTATCGTCGGTGCCGCGATAGGTCACAACGGCTGTGCCGTTGCCCAAAAGAAAGGTGACTGCCGAGAACTGCAGCTCGGTTTTGGGATCAATCAGGTTGACAAAATTGCACATTTTGATGGGACCAAATCGCTTTGTGGAGCGCATGACGCGCATCATTTTGATAATATCCTTTGGGATAAGAACTCCCATTTTTGCCTTTTTGGGGTCGGGATAACGCTCCAAATACTCTCTGGACGCCTCCCAAACGGATGGAAATTCCACGTTTCTGCCCGGAGTGGGGACGATATCTTCCATGTTGACGTAGGCAAGCATGGAGAGGATCAGGCTGTCAACCTCGCAAAAAGGAGCAGCCCAAAAGCTCAGATCCCCGCGCCAATTCAAATAATCGTATACGGTTCCCATAGGGTTGCTCCTTTCTATTATTCAAATTTAACCGTGGTAAAGCTTTTTGGTTTCGTAAATGGGATCGCAGGTCAGGTTGATGCCAAGCTTTTTGAGCGTATGCTCATCGCTTGCCGCAAGAATGACCGAGGAGTGCATTTCGCAATGGCGCAGGCAAGAAAGCTGCTCGGTTGCCTTGGCGGCAACGGGATCGTGCACCGCACAAATAGAGAGTGCGATCAACAACTCATCGGGGTGCAATCTCGGGTTTTTGCTGCCGAGAAGTCCTACCTTGAGGTTGGTGATCGGTTCAAGGATCTCGGGAGAAATCAAGTCGACGTCATCATCAATGCCTGCAAGTGTTTTGAGTGCATTGAGAAGTGCTGCGGAGGCCGCCCCCAAAAGGCGCGAGGTCTTGCCCGTAACGATGGTGCCATCGGGCAATTCAATTGCCGTTGCAGGCTTGCCTGTTGCTTCTGCCTTGGCGTTTGCCGCTACGGATACACCGCGACCCTCCAGATCGATGTTTGCCGTTTGTATCAAAAGCTTTAATTTGTCGATCTCCTGCTTGGGGCCGTTGTCCTTGCGCTGACGCGTCAGGGCCGCATAGTAGCGACGGATGATCTCCTTTTTGGCGGCTTCGCAGACCGCATCGTTATCCACAATACAGTTGCCTGCCATATTAACCCCCATATCGGTGGGAGATTTGTAGGGGGATTCTCCGCTGATGCGGCGGAACATTGCATCCACCACGGGGAAAATCTCTACGACGCGGTTGTAGTTGACGGTGGTTTGACCGTACGC
>JAZRKS010000059.1:0-4577 GCA_045646445.1 Eubacteriales bacterium
AGTTTCTCTTGTGGGGTATGGGGCAAAGCCCCATAAATGCGCTTCAAACAGACTGCGCCCCGCAGGCTGTTTGGAAGGAGTAAAACCTCCCCTTGCGGGAGGTTTTCGCTCCTTCATTTTTTGCGCCCGAAGGGCGCGGAATAGCAATAGAGATTTCATCTTCCTGCGGGTGCTCGGAGGTAATTATGCGCCGCGACAGAGGCTCCGCCGATATCCTCATAATTTTGTGTTGGCAGATCGGGACCCATCCCCCACCCCCTTCCCGTGAACCGGGAAGGGGAGTTTTAGAGCGCAAACTTCATTATTCTGCGGTTTGCCCACCATTTTGACCCAGCAAGGTTTGAGAATGAAAATTTGCATGTTACACCACCAAATATGCAACTCGCGCAGATTGGGTTGACAGGGGAGCTCGTTTGCTGTATAATGATGTCAGAAGGAGGCGATGGAATGAAGATCACAATAAACTACGATCCGAAAATCACCGAAACCGAGGTGGTGATCACCTGCCGCGAGCTGACGGGCGAGGTCAGGGAGATGATCTCGGCGGTCACGCTGGCGGATAACACCATAACGGGCGCCATCGGCGACGAGACCTATTTTATTCCGCTCGGGGATATTCTGTATTTTGAATCGGTGGACAGGAAAGTGTTTTTCTATACCTCGGATCAAACCTACGAAACGATGTCAAAAATGTACGCCATCGAGGAGAGGCTGGCGGACACATATTTTGCGCGCGTGGCGAAATCGTTTATAGTCAATCTCAAAAAGGTGAGAAGCATCAAGGCAGAGCGCGCAAGCCGCATGTGCCTGACGCTTCAAAACGGCGAAAAGCTGATCGTGTCAAGGCAGTATCTGGGTACGATCAAGGAGAAATTGGGGGTGTGAATTATGGATAAGATCAGAAAATTTGCTGAAAAGTATTTCCGCCTTGTCGGAGGAATTTCGTTGTTTATTGTGGTGACTTTCTCAATTTTCGATTTAGCTTCACCGTCAACAACGCTTCATATTTTGAGAATGATGATGGTTGCGAATGTGCCCACCGCGGTATTTAGCCTTTTGCTTTTTGAGAATGGACCTTACGAGTTGTCGTTTAGAGTTAGGTGGAATCTCTATTCGGTTTTGCAAGGTTTGAATTTCGCTGTAATGTTAATTTTTTTCGGCTTCGAAAAATCATCCACGGGATGGGAAATCGCGTTGCATTCCATTTATGTGGTTCTTTCTTACGTGATCATATTTGCTGTTGCGTATTTCATTCTTAAGGTGATTCATAAAAGAAAGATTCAAAAGATCAACGAAAAGCTGAATGAACTCAATAAAGAATGATTATACCTTTGGGCGTTCGGATCATCGAATTTTCGCATTTCTGCGGGCTTGACACGGGGTTTTTGCGCAAAAATCCTCGTGTCAAGCCGTACTTGACAAAAAGAAAGCAGTTTTTGCTTTACTTTTGAGGCGTCTTGTGATATAATCAAACCGAAACAAAGCTGCAGATTTGTTAAGACAATACTGCACAATTCGTGACGGCACAATTGCACCATCAGAATTGTGCGGTATTGCCATAATTTGAAATTTTGGAGGAAGCAAAATGAGTATCGGTGAAAAGATCGCCTATTATAGAAAGAAGGCGGAAATGTCGTAGGAGGAGCTTGGAAATCAGCTTTTTGTGACGCGCCAGACCGTGAGCCAATGGGAAAACGATCAGACTGTTCCCACCGTTGAAAACTTTATTCGTCTTTGCGAGCTTTTTAAGCTTACGATGAATGATTTTTTCGAGCAAGATGTAGCAGAAGCAAAAAGTACCTCTGCAGAGGCAGAGGAACGGTATGTTTTTGAGTATAACGAAAGCGATATTGATAAGGTGTTGCTCAAGCTGTCGATCGGACCTTATTGCAGATCAGTTGTGCATTTGCTTGGGTTCGCAATGCTTTTATGGTATAGCTTTTATCGCAGCTTGCCGGTGACGATAATTTCAGTTTTTTTCTGTTATTTGAGCATACATCTTACTAAATTGATCGGTTCCTTTATCGCTTACGGACGAAGTCGCAGACAACTTAAATCCAGGATGATGGGGCAAAGATATGTTTACGAGGTAGTAAACGGTGGAATCTATTGTTCGGTGTATTCGGCAAGCGGCGAATTGAGACTTTACGAGAGAATAGATTTGACCGATATCGAAAAAACATGGAATTCGCCGGAGCAATATATTTTTCAGTATAAACAGCGCAGATACATTATTATCAAGGAACAAGTTCCGTCGGATTCAAAATTAAAGCAATTGTTCGGCTTTTGATAGGAGAAAAATTTAGATGGGTAAACCAAAGATAACAAAGTTTTTCAAGGAGGTTTTCATTGTCAATGCAATACTATTCTTGGTGTATTTTGTAATAACTACAGTTGTTGGTATGTTTTTCGGCGACGCTACGATTGAGTTTTCAACAGACGTTGCAACAGGCGAAGACCAAAGTGTTTTCCTGACTGTTTTCTATTCACTTTTACAGTTAGCGGCTTTCTTTGGGTTTTATGTCTTTTCTTTGTTCCGATTCGAAAAGGATACCGAAGAAAAGCGTTCTTTTCTCAATGAGATAGGAACCGAACGATTCGATAGCGCAGCGTATTCGCGAAAGTATTTTTCGGAAAAGGGCAAATATATGCTGATATATTTTTCTGCAACCGTGGGAATTTTGTCAGTAGCAAGATTGGTCGGAGTTCCCTTTTCGAATATTCTGGTGTTTTCACAAAGTATGCCTTTCAATGTGCTGATTATTGCTTTGGGCGTTAAGAGCTTGCTAATGATAGCCGTGGTCTTCCCTGTTACGGTTGCGGCAAATATAGCATTGTACTATATATATCAAAGATTCATTTGCGTAAAAGTATACGAAAAGTGGGCAAAAGAACGGTTGAGAATCAACTGAAAAATTATGGAGATAGAGTATGAAGTTAAAGACAATATTGAGATCGGTTAGCTTTTTTATGCTGATTATAGCCATTGCTTTTCTTATTTTTGCGCTCTCCCACCCGCAATTGGGGTCGGTGTTCTACATTGGTGATTTAGCAATTGGCTCCGATATTTGGAGAGCCTTTTATGCTGTCTATGCCACCATAGCGGTAGCCTTGTTTGGAGTTTCGTTCTTAGTGAAAGATAAGAAGCGAGCTAATTGGTAAACTTGCATTTGAACAGGAGAAAAATATGAAAAAGCTACTGTTTGGAATAGCGTTGATTTTTATGAGCATAGCGTTTACTTTGGTGGAAGAATTTCATTACGTGCTTATTGTAAGTGAGGATTTTGACGCGCTTTTGTGTCTTATTCTTCCCATTCTCGGTTTCGTTATATGCCTTTGGGGGCTTCTTGAAAAGGATAAGTAAATTTAATTTATCCGGAGGTCTATGCCATGAAAATTTTAAGATATGCGCTTTGCTTTATCGTTTCGTATTTCGGCTTATACTTAAGCGGATTCCCGAATCTGGTGAGCGATCTTCATCCGAATACCGCAACCCGGAACGCTTTGGGAGCGGTATTTATTGTGTCGCTCATCGTGTTCGCGATTTTGGAAATGTATTTGAAGTTCAAAAAGAAAATTGACGATCTTTCGTATCGGGTTGAGTAGCCAACTAAATTATTGCTGTGAAATATATTAAGAAAATAACATTATTTTTCCTGAATTTAATCAACGTAATAATATCGTGTCGGAACGGGACGTCGAGGCGCCGTCCCCTACGGATAAACAGGTTTATATTTCGCTACTATTGCATTTGTGACAAATATATGATATAATGTAATCGTACCGCAAAATTGGTTTTAAGGAGGTATTCGCATGATCCATATCGGCTCATTTGAAGTCAAAACCGAAATTTTTGTTTTGATTGTGTCGCTTCTGCTGATGTCGATTCAGCTTCTCTTGTGCTTCAAGGCGAAAAGGCTTTGGGTCCGTCTGATTCCTTTCGGCTTGTTTGCGGGCGTGGCGGCTATATTGATTTTGGCTGCTTTCATCGGTGTTTATGACGCGCCTATTCTCTTTATTTATGCGCTCTATACCGGCTTTTGGACACTCCCCTGCGTCTGTGGATGGGCGATTTGGTGGATAATTGATTCGCTCGTTGCGTTTGTAAGAAAATCTACCAAAAAGCAGATCATCACTTTGTTTTCGGTGATCGCGTCGGCTCTGCTGATCGTAGTAACTTCCGTCAGCCTCTTCAAATATAACTATCCTACCTATTACCCCTACAAAGACCGCGAGATCATCGGATGCACGCCAGAGGAGATCGAGGCGAAGTACGGTGAGTTTTGGGCATTATACCGCAACGAGGAGAATGTCCCGACCGCAGCCGAATATATGATACGCGAGGATTATACGGACTATTTGGGGAATGATGATTCGCTTTCGTATTATATAGTTTTCAAGGACGGCGTTGCCGTGAGAGTCCGGTTGCAGAAAGGCAGACCGGGAGGCTGAAGGAGCAAAAATCACCCGCAAGGGGTGATTTTACTCCTTCCAAGCGGTCGCCGGGGCGTCGCCCGCTTGAAGCACGGAGGGGATTCCGCCCTCTGCGGAGGGCGGATTAAGGCTCTGCCTTTAGA
>JAZRKS010000060.1:0-20915 GCA_045646445.1 Eubacteriales bacterium
GAAGCCCAAGCGGTCTTAGGAAGACAACACTTGAAACCAACTCCTTGGCTCACAGAACGACATGGCTACGATCCGACTTACATTGTAGGTGAAGCTTGGGTTGGCAACGATTACACCATTAACCGTTACTATGTGAGTGGATGCGATAGCTTCTTCCTCTTTACCTGCGCACAGGCAGGCGGACCCATTACCTCGGCGGTCAACTTCTGCAGCGGTAAATCGGTTGGTGAATTGTTCGTTCAATTGCAACAAACCTATGGCGACGTTATTCTTGCCCCCTTCCTTGGCAACCACGACACCATGCGCCCCGGTAGCTTTATCGGCGGCATTGAAAACGTCAAAATGGCGGCAGGTGTGCTTTCTATGATGAATGGCGGTACCTTTGTTTACTATGGCGAGGAGATCGGCATGATCAGCAAGGGCGGCAACAACTCCGACCCTGCAAAGCGCATTGCCATGAAGTGGGAGGCAAAGAACATTTACGAGGGTCACTGCTATCTCCCGCCCGAAAACACGCCCATTGACGAAACCTCTTACTACTATCCTTCTCTTGCCGAGCAGGCAGCAGATGCAAGCAGTATTCTGAACTATTACAAAAAGGCTATGGAGCTGCGCAACCGTTTCCCCTCGATTGCACGCGGCAAGGTAACCTACTATCCCGAAGGACAAAACAACTACATCTGTGTAATCACAAAGGAATACAACGGCGAAAAGATCACCATCGTATTCAATATGGATACCTTCGAGCAAACGGTAACGCTTGATAAAAATACGCTTGGCTACACCGAGCTTGTGGGTGAGTTGTATGCATCCGGCGGAGAATTTTCATTCACCGAGAGCGGAGAGCTCGTAATGCCACCGCAATCGATAGCAATTTTTCAGTAAGGAGAAAATATTATGGCAAGTTTGTCACTCAAACATATTTTCAAGGTATATGACGGAGGCGTAAAGGCAGTAAACGACTTCTGCATGGATATTGACGATAAGGAATTCATCGTGTTTGTCGGCCCCTCCGGTTGCGGCAAATCCACAACCCTGCGCATGATCGCGGGCTTGGAGGAGATCACCGCAGGCGAGCTCCGTATTGATAACGAGATCGTAAACGATTTTGAGCCCAAGGATAGAAACATTGCAATGGTATTCCAAAACTATGCTCTCTATCCCCACATGAGCGTTTACGAGAACATGGCTTTCTCTTTGCGCACCATTCATATGCCAAACGATCAAATTCACGAAAAGGTTATGGAGGCTGCAGAGATCCTTGGCATTACCGAGTATCTCGAAAGAAAGCCCAAGGCACTCTCGGGCGGTCAACGCCAAAGAGTAGCACTCGGACGTGCCATCGTTCGTCAACCCAAGGTATTCCTTCTTGACGAGCCCCTTTCCAACTTGGATGCAAAGCTGCGTGCGGCAATGAGAGCCGAGATCTCCCGTTTGCACGAAAAGCTTGGCACAACCTTTATTTACGTTACGCACGACCAGGTAGAGGCTATGACCATGGGCTCCCGTATCGTTGTTATGAAGGATGGCTTCGTTCAACAAATCGATACTCCCATCAACCTTTACAAATATCCCGATAACATGTTCGTTGCAGGCTTTATCGGTACACCGCAAATGAACTTCTTTGTCGGTACCGTTACCAAGAGCGGCGAGAACGTTCGCTTTGCACTCGATTGCGGCACCAACGTTGATATGAAGTACATCCAAGCGGATAAGATCCCCGTAAAGTATATGGACGGCGCACACAGAATCGTATTCGGCATCCGTCCCGACGACGTACGCGTTTACAACAAGACCAACTACAACGACGGCTCTTGGGCACCTGCCAAGGCGGTTGTCAGCGTAGTAGAGGTGCTCGGCGGTGAAACGCTGATTTATGCAAACCTCAACCTTGCAACACCCGATGCACAAAGCGGTGCTATCATCATCAAGGCAGACCCCGATACCGAGGTTCGCCGCGGTGACGTCATCGATATTGAAATCTCTCTGCGCAAGTTCCACGTATTCGATAAGGATACCGAAAAGAGCATTCGTCGCAGAATTCCTGAGGTCAACGTTATCAGAGCATCTGTTGCAAATAGCGTGCTCGGTTTTGCAGGTCAAAGCTTCCTGTTGCCCGCAGCAATCAACTGTGCGGACATTGCCGATGCCGAAATCTCCATGCCCGTTAGCGCACTTACGCTTGGCGAGGGCAACGGACGAGCAAAGGTGCAGTGGATTGAAAACATTGACGGCAAGACCCTTTACTTCTTGCAGGTTGGCGAGCTGACGCTCTTCTCCTTGGAGGAGGGAAGTGCAAGATTTGCAATCGGTGATGAGGTCAAGTTTGATATTGACTTTACACAAATGGCAATCGAAGCCCTTGGTGTAGAGCCCCTCAACCTCACCAACACCCTTGACGGTATCTTTACAAAGGAAAAGGACGAGTCCCGCAAGTTCTACCATTTCTTTATGAACATTGGTGATGCTAAGCTTGTTCCCACCGAAAGCATTTGCGAAAAGGTATTTGCTTGCAAGGGCAACAAGATCTTCCACACACCTCTTGAATACGTTGTAGATGCAAAGGCTCTCACGGTCCTTCCTTCTGTCGAGGGCACCCAAAACGCACTAACGGGCAAGGTTCTTGAAATTTTGGATTACGGTCGCGCAAAATACGCCGTTATCGACGTATACGGTCAAAAGCTGATTGCGGCATACGACGGTAACGCAGGCGACACCGTTGACGTGATCGTACCCGTTGAAGCCGTAACCATTAAGGATAAGAGCATCGATATCATTATTGTATAAGCTCGGCCAAGCACCAAGAGCGCGCATCCCAAATGCGCGCTCTTTTGGTGGAGCGGTCACCTTTTGTAATGCAGAATAAACCGTATGAAATCGGCTGTGCTTTTGCGAGATAAATGTAAAAAGATATTGAAATTTGCAAAGTTTTGTGTTATAATATGTCATAGAACCGCAAAAAGTAAAATATATGAATTTAAAATAACCGTTACGGTAGATTGGAAAGAAACATGTCTGAAATGAAAAGAATTGGCGTTTTAACCGGCGGCGGAGATTGCTCCGGCTTGAACGCTGTTGTAAGAGCGGTAACGCTTACCGCAATTAACAAATACGGCTGTGAGGTCATCGGCTTTAAAAAGGGCTATGCTGGCTTATATGCAAACAATTATATGCAGCTCACCGCCGAAAACACAACACAGATCTTAAATCAGGGTGGAACCATCCTGAAAAACTCGAACAAGGATAACCTCTTTAATTATGCTTATCGCGACGAAAACGGCAACATTCAACACAAGGATGTCAGCGACGTTGCTATTCAAAACCTGAAGGATCTGCAAATCGATGCCCTCGTGGTAATCGGCGGTGACGGAACGCTTACCAGTGCACGCGACTTTGCAAGAAAGGGTGTTCGCGTAATCGGTGTTCCCAAAACCATCGACAACGACGTTTCCTATGCAGATATCACCTTTGGCTTTACCACCGCTCTGGGCGTTATTTGCAACGCGGTGGATAGAGTAAGAACCACTGCTTTTTCGCACGACCGCGTTCAAATCCTTGAGGTTATGGGTAGAAACTGCGGTTGGCTTGCCTTGGAGGGCGGCCTTTCCGGCGGTGCAGATATCATTCTTTTGCCCGAAATTCCCTATGACATCAACAAGATCGTTGAGGTCATCAAGGATCGCGATGCAAGAGGACTTTATGACACGGTAATCGTTGTTTCCGAGGGTGCCAAGCCTAAGGACGGCAACGTTGTTATCAAAAAGATAGTTGCCGACAGTGCCGACACCATTCGTCTTGGCGGCGTTGGCGATCAGCTTGCTTCTCAGCTTGAGGTATTGCTTGGCGGCAAGGAGGTTCGTGCGACCAACATCGGTCACACGCAACGCGGAGGCGAGACCTGTCAATATGACAGAAGCCTTTGCACAAAGCTCGGTTCCTTGGCAGTGGACGCTCTCTTTGAGGGCTGCAGCGGCGAAATGGTTACCATTTACAACGCAGTTCCCCAAACCGTTTCTCTTGAAAAGGTACTTGGCAGTGGCGCGACCGGCGAAACGAGCAAGGGCGGCAGCCATAACGTTGACCCCAACGGCTTTGTAGTAAAAACTGCTCGCAATATCGGCGTTTCGTTTGGCGACTGATCTATAAAACAGAATAAAAAAAGAGCTTAACCACCGGGTCAAGCTCTTTTTTTCATGCGCTTATGCATCCACGGTACGTGCGCACGCGTTGGCGCATTATTTTTGAATGAAAGATTGAATGGATATGAGCTTGGAGATTACATCTATCTGCTTATCACAAGAGATAGACGGGATGAAAAAGCGGCACTGGCTTTTATGATGGGTAACGGCTCTGTTATCATCATCACAGCATTCGTACTTCTCTCCGTAGGCGCAATCACTTGGATCTGCATCACACCAAAAAGCGTCGCATTGCGGCAACCGTAGGCGCCAAAGGTGTGACAGAGGATGCGCTGGAAGACACCGCCCAAAACGACGAATTCGTATAACAATCACTCCCTTCAACCAAAGGGAACCCCCAAAAAGGGAGGGCATCTTACAGAGATGGCCGCCCTTTTTTTGTTGTGAAACGAAGATCACTCGTCGGGAGAAAAACGGTTTTTGCCGTTGAGTAATTCCACGGTAGAGGCAAGCAAGTTTGCGAGTGCCGTTTTTTGCCTTCTCATTTTATTTTGCGGTGATGTGAGGGGAGTGTTTTTGATTGCGGGAGTTAAAAATAAAAAATGCAATTACTTTTCAAAAACACTTGACATATGGGTTAAAATGTATTAAAATATAAGGCGTAATATAAAGAAACGCTTTTTGTTGCTTAATTAGATGAGAAAAAGCAAAAAACAACCGTCCAAAAGGAGAAGAAACATGATAGGAAAAGCATTGGACAGAATTTATGCCGCAAGACAAATTGCCACCAAAACCGAAACGAAAGTCATTGACGGAATTTTGAGTATTCCGCCTGAGGAAATTATATATCTTTCCATCAGCGACCTCTCGGCTCGCCTGAAGGTAGCCGACGCCACGCTGGTTCGTTTTTGCAAAAAAATTGGATACAACGGTTTTCAAGATTTCAAGCTCCATTTGAGCCAAACGGTTGCCGTCAGCGAAAAAGCCGCTGTTGACAGCACGGCAATGCGCATTGCAAACCAAATGGTAGACGCCATCAACGAGACCTCCAAGGGGATCCGTTACGATGAATGTCTTTGCATTGCGGATCTGTTGATCAACTCCAACAAGATCTGCGCGTTTGGCGTAGGCAACTCCGCAATTACCGCAATGGAGATCAGCAATATTCTTTCCCGTTTGGGCATTATCGTTACCTACACGCCCGACCCTCACCTGCAAGCCATGATCACCAGTAACCTCGGGGAAAAGGACACGGTCATTCTTATCAGCGTATCGGGTAGTACAAAGGATATTATCGACGTTGCCGAAATCGCCAAGCAAAACGGCGTAAACGTTGTTATCATCACCTGCTACGATATTTCTCCCTTGGCAAAATACGCCGATCATATTCTTCTCTCTACAAGACGTGAGGCGGCTTACGAGGGCGGTTCTGTATCCACCATCGTTTCTATTTCCTACATCATCAACGTGCTCTACAGCGCAATATACGAAAAGCTCAGAGATGCGGGCTACGAGCACACCATGCGTGCCGCTCAATCGGTTGCAAACAAATCGCTGTAATTTGGAAAGGAGAGCAACATGCTGCAAGACAGACAAATTGACAGAATGATACTCAAGATGCAGCGCCTTCAGTCTATGTATGAGGGGCATCTTGTCAGTCGGGTGATCCATCCCGAAGTAACTATAGAAATCGACGGCGTAAGGACACCTGCCACCGAGGGCATGCAATGGGGCAAGGATTTTGCCACGGCTACGTTTTCCTTTACCGTACAGGGCATTTTGGAAGGGGAAAAGTATTACCTGATTGCCCAGACCGGTGCACCCGAGCATCTTGTTTGCGTCAACGGCAAAAAGGTGGGCATTTTGGATTACATTGCCCCTGCCGATGCATTTGAGCCCCCTGCACGCACGCACCGCTACCTCTATTTGGATGGCTTAAAGAACGGGGACTGTGTAAGTCTTGAGGGCTACTATTCGCACACCATGCCCGGTCTTCACCCCTACGATCAAAAGTCTACCTTTTCTTATGCCGGCTATCAGCCAAACAGACCCTATCAATCCATCAGTCTCGTTTCTATGAACGAGCCCCTGCGTGCCTTGCATGAAAAAATGATTCTTTTGGGGCATCTCTATCAGTCCGAAAAAGACGGATTTGCCAAGGCACACATCGAAAAAACCTATCTTGCGCTTTTTAAACTTCTCCCCATTGAGGAGGTTATTCCAAGCG
This sequence comes from Eubacteriales bacterium, assembly GCA_045646445.1. Classification (GTDB taxonomy): domain Bacteria; phylum Bacillota; class Clostridia; order Oscillospirales; family CAG-272; genus UMGS1865. Next base: position 6,367 of record JAZRKS010000060.1, read on the forward strand.
CTGAAACGCTCGCTGCGGCAGAGGCGATCATCGATGCACTCTTTGCAGGTGGCAAAAAGACCCCTTACGTTGGCATCGTGGGGCACTCGCACTTGGATACCGCATGGCTGTGGACGGTTGAGGAGACCAAGCGCAAGCTGATGCGAACCGTTTCAAACGCGGTTGAAATGCTGCGCCGTTACCCCGAATACACCTTTTTTATGTCGACCGTTCTCTACTTGAAGTGGATAGAGGATGCCGACCCCGTGCTCTTCTCTGAGGTTGAAAAATACATCAAAGAGGGCAGATTTGAGGTCAACGGAGCGACCTGGGTAGAGTGCGACGGCAACCTGACGGGCTCTGAGGCGTTCTGCCGCCAATTCCTTCGCGGCAAGCGTTATCTGCGCCAAAAATTCGGCTATGAATCCGATACATTTTGGCTGCCCGATACCTTTGGCTATTCCGCGGCATTGCCGCAAATTATGAAAAAATCCGGCGTTGACTATTTCCTTACCACAAAGCTTTCTTGGAACGATACCAATATGTTCCCCTACGAAACCTTTTTGTGGCGCGGCATTGACGGCAGCACCGTTCCCGTGCACTTTAACAGCATTCATACTTGGATAGACGAGGAATCTGTCAGCGCGCGCTTGGAGGCTATCAGAAACAAGCGCGAGAGCGATAACGTGCTCATGGCGTACGGATTTGGCGACGGCGGCGGAGGTCCCTCTGCCGAAATGGTCAGCCGTGCGATCTTTACCGAAAAGAACGCACACAGAGCAAAGGTAGAGCACACCACCGTTTCTGACTTTATGAAAAAGGTGAGCGCAAACGAGCTGCCCGAATATTTTGGGGAGCTTTATCTTGAGCTTCACCGCGGAACCTACACCACCAATCACAATCTCAAGATGTATAACCGCCGTTTAGAGGAGGCACTGCACGATGCCGAGCTGATCTCCGTTTTAAAGGATGACCGAGAGGCAAAAACGCTCACCGACGGCTTGTACGATACCTTAATGCTCAATCAGTTCCACGATATTTTGCCGGGCACCTGCATTGCAGAGGCAACCGACGTGGCACTTGCCGAGCAAGCCGCGGCACTTACCAAGGCAAAGGATTATATTTCGGGCAAGGGCAAAAAGGGCAAAAAATCCTACTTTAACACCCTGCCGCACAGCCGTCTTGAAATCCTTTCTACCGATAGCGGTCAAGCCTACGAGGCACTTGACGGCATGCGCGTGGTTGCCCCCTACAAATTTGAGGGCTGTGGCTATGGCAAAAAGGTAAAGGGCAGCGGCAAAATTCCTTTCACGGTTCAAGGCGACACCGTCAAAACACCTTTCCTGGAGGCAACGTTTACCGAGGGCAAGATCTCCTCTTTGATCTACAAGGGGCGCGAGCTTGCACGGGGCGGCATCCATTTGATCAAGGCGTATGAGGACGTTCCGTTCATCTATGATAACTGGGATATTGACGTTGACTACCGTTTGAAGGAAAAGCCTGTCAAGTTCCTTGGCCGCGAGATCATTTCGGTAGGGGAGTATCTCCTTGTTGTCAGAATGACGCATGCAATAGCAGAGAACTCTTTGCTCGTCACCGACGTGAAATTCCGCTATGATAGCCCGCAGATCGAGTTTGAAAATCACCTCACCGCAGGTGACGTGCACACCCTTATTCGCTCCGAGCACGATACAACGCTTTTTGCACAGTCCTACAAGTGCGAAACGCAGTTTGGTAATCTGCTGCGCAACAGCTACAATCGCGAAAAGAGCGATATTGCAAAGTTTGAGGTATGCGCGCATAAATGGACCGATCTTTCCGAGCAGGGCATGGGTATCTCTCTTTTGAGTGACGTTAAATACGGCGTTTCCTGCCAAGGCGGCAGACTCGGCATCACCCTACACAAATCGGGAACGCACCCCGATGCAAGAGGTGATAGGGGAGAGAGCTATTTTGGCTATGCACTCTATCCGCACGAGGGTGGACTTTCTATGGATACGGTTGAGCGTGGCTACAACTTTAACTATGCTCCCGTTCGCACGAGCCATCAGGAATTGGAGGCACCCTTCCGCCTTGTGGGAGAGGGCAGCGTAATTTTGGAGACCGTAAAGCAGGGTGAGGACGACGGCATTGTGCTCCGTCTTTACGAGGCACTCGGCGCTACCTCCTCTGTTACCTTGATAGCACCGCAAAAGGAAATGATCTCTACCAACATCCTTGAGGATGAAGGGGAGACACTTGGCAGAGGTGAAGTAACCCTTACCTTCTCGCCCTTTGAGATCAAAACCATCAAATTAAAATAATTTTGGGCGGACCCGATACTTTTCGGGTCCGTTTTTTCATAATATAATTTGTAAGGGCTGCTTGCTTTTGGAAAATAAAATTTATTTTTTTACCAAAAAATGAAAATTATTTCAAAAAAATAAAAAAAAATAAAAATTTTTTTCAAAACCATTGACTTTTGCGCCAAAAAGTTATATAATGTTATAGGAATAAAACTCACTTTTTGTGCAACCTACACAAAAACACAATGCCAAGATGTACAGAAAGGACAAAAACAAAATTCAATGCTGCAAATGGGATCCCAAAACATCCTGTCAAGCTGTACAGAAAGGAACAAAACAAGAATGAATGCATTAAAAAGAGGATTGATCGTTTCTTGCCAAGCCGTAAAAGGAGAGCCCCTTTACGGGTATGGTATTATGCATCTGTTTGCCAAAGCGGCAAAGGAGGGCGGTGCTAACGGTATTCGCGCACTGTGCGACGATATCGACAGCATTAAGGACGAGGTAAACCTCCCGATTATTGGATTGGTAAAAGAAATTTACGAGGATAGCGAGATTTATATCACCCCCACCAAAAAAGAGGTGGACAGACTCCTTGCCACAAAGTGTGATATTGTTTGCATGGATGCAACTCTGCGCTCTCGCCCTGAGGGAATCACCCTCGAGGAGCTCTATGCTTACGCGCGCGAGCATGCAAACGGCAGAGAGCTGATGGCGGACGTTTCTACCATTGAGGAGGCACTCAATGCCGACCGTCTCGGCTTTGATTACATCTCCACCACGATGAGAGGCTACACCCCTTATACCGAGCAATACGCAATTCCCGATATCGATTTTGTAAAGGAATGCTGCGAGAAGGTAAAGAACGCAAAGGTGATTGCCGAGGGCGGTGTATTTGAGGTTTCGCACATGGAGGCGATCTCCGAGGTGAACCCCTACGCAGTGGTAGTCGGTTCTGCCATTACAAGACCCAAGGTCATTACCGAACGCTTTATGGGAGCGCTCCACCTCAAGGATTGATCAAACGATACAAACACCGTTGAATAGAGAAAAAAACATGAAGCTTGTATATATCCCCTTGGACGAGCGTCCCTGCAATGATTATTTTGCACAAAGAATTGCAAAGGGCAGTCCAATCGAAGTCAAAAGCCCCCCAAGGGAGCTACTCGGGTACAAAAAGACCCCTGCAAACGTTGAGGCACTCGAAAAATTCCTTTTGGAAAGTGCCGCCGAGGCAGATAGCTTTGTGCTATCGCTTGATATGCTCCTTTACGGTGGCATTCTGCCTTCCCGCCTGCACCACGCAAGCGAGGAGGAGCTGACAGAGCGGCTTTCCGTCATTCAAAAAATCAAAGCCGTCAATCCCGCGGCAAAGATCTACGCCTTTGCTTTGATTATGAGATGCCCGCGCTACTCCAGCAGTGATGAGGAGCCGGACTATTACGAGTATTGCGGCGAGCAGATCTTCCGCACGGGTCAAGTCAAGCATAAGCGCGAGCTTGGCATGATAGACGATGCCGAGGCAGAGCGCCTTTTGGCAGAATATGCAACCTTTACGGGTGAGCATCTTGCCGATTTTGAGCACCGCAGAAAAGTGAACCGCAATATGCTCATCAAGATCATCAAGCTGCTGGGCGAGGGAATAGACTTTCTTGTCATTCCCCAAGACGATTCCGCCGAATTCGGCTACACGTCTATGGATAGAGAGGCGATCAAAAAGGTCATCAGCGAAGGACTTTCCGAGGTTGCCATGTATCCCGGAGCCGATGAGGTAGGCATGACGTTGCTTGCAAGAGCCGCTTGTGATTACAAGGGCGTGTCTCCCAAAATCGAATGCATCTTTGCACACGAAAACAACCCGAACCTCGTTCCTCTTTACGAGGATAGACCGCTTGGACAAACACTGCCGCATCAAATCCAATCGGCAGGCGGTATTCAAGTGGCGGAGGGCGAGAGCTCTGATATTCGCCTGTTTTTAAATTACCCCGCGAGCGAGCACAGAGAGGTTTTTGAAGAACCCTCGCAAGGATACGCCGCAAGAAACTTGCCGCTGTTTTGCCAAAAGATCGCAAGCAGTGTGGCAGAGGGACGCGTGAGCGCATTGGCCGACGGCGCATATTGCAACGGCGGCGACAAAGAGGTCTTGCAATTGCTTCAATCTCAAATGCCTCTCTTCAGCCTTTCGGCTTACGCCGGTTGGAACACATCCTCCAACACACTCGGCACGGTCATCTGTCAGGCAATATTCGTTTTCCTTTTTGGAGACAATCACCACCACAAAAGATTTTTGGCAGAAAGAATTTGCGAGGACGTAGGCTATTGCGGCTATGTGCGCAGCCTTGTCACCAACCGTTATCTTCCGTCTATGGGTTACAATTACTTTGACGCGGGAGAAGCAGAGGGCGAGGTAGCAAGCCTTGTTCGGCGCGAGCTGGAAGCCTTTATCGGTCAATACTTCCCAACAGTTTGGGAGGAATACAAAATTTCGGTATGCCGTATGCCTTGGCGCAGAATGTTTGAGGTTGATCTCTCGCTTGATGAGATTGCCAAATAACAAACGCGCAAGGGTTGCACAACCGATATCAAACATCACCACAAACGCAATTACACCCCGTGCTATAGCACATTTTGAGGATATTATGCTGAATTTTGACATCTGCGCCAAGGAGGCGCAACCCCGTTTGCCGCTTAGAGGCATATGGCACAGACCGAACGTTGGTAAAAATGAAACAAATCTTGCAGAGCTCTGCCAAGTAATCGACCGTTTTGCACGTGCGGGCATCAACACTGTTTTTCTTGAAACCTTCTATCACGGCAAGGCGGTATTCAAAACCGAAAAGGCGCCCTACCACACGGGCCTGCGTGAGTATTCCTATGGCGATTACCCCGATTATCTCACGGCGTTTGTAACCGAGGCAGATAAGCGCGGCATCAAGGTACACGCGTGGGTGCAGGATTTTTACGTTGGTTTTCTTGAGGATTTCGAGTTCGTGGTCAATCACCAAAGCTGGCTTTTGATCAACCAGCAGGGAGGCATTCGTCACACGACCGAAGGACAAGGCTTTGGCGGTTACATCTTTTTGGATCCTGCCAATCCCGAGGTAAGAGCATTCCTCGTTGACCTTTACGATGAATTGCTCACAAAGGTTCCGCTTATCGCCGGCATCAACCTTGATTACATTCGTTACCCCATCTCCGAGTTTGAGGAAAACACCGACACGGGCTACACAGAGCTTTGTATGGAGGAATTTGCAAAGAAGCAAAACCTGACACTCGACCCCTCTCACAAAAGAGAAGATCTGGTTGAGCAGATCAAGGAGAAGGACCTGCTCGCGCAATGGACGGCACACCGTGCGTACTACATTACGTGGTTCGTTCGCAGCGTGTGTGAAATGATTCACCAAAAGCATCCGGGCAAAATCGCTTCCACGGCGGTATTCTCCGAGCTTGCGGCGGCGTACAGAATGAAAAAGCAAACCATCAGCGTTTGGCTTGAAAAGAAATATATTGATATGGTTACTCCTATGGTATATTTCTATGAGGCGGACAAGGTGTTTGACGCAGTAAAGGGTATGAAAGCAATGTGCAAAGGCATTCATTGCCACACGGGTCTTTACACCACCTATCACGATCAATCTGTTACCGATCTTGCCGAGCACATCGCCGCAAGTGAGCGTGCAGGTGCCGAGGGCTTCGTTCTGTTCGATTCGAACAAAACCTTCTTTGAGGCAAAAGAGAACTACGAGAATTTTCTTGCAGAGTATTGCGGCAGGGAATGACTCATTGATATTTTAAAACCCAAAAATCAAAAACAATTATTTAGGAGGCAACATGAAAAAGCATTTCATGAGATTGACGGTTATCACTTTGATTCTTACCATTTTCCTCCAATGCGGCGGCTTGATTGTCAGCGCGGCGCAAGAGGGCGAATTCGAGAGAAACATGAGCCAAAGTGTAACGGCAACTGTTGGCAGTAAAACGCTCCACGCAATTACCGATCCCGTAGTATTTTGGGAGGTTGCAAACGGCGGTTCGCTTTCCGACTATCAGATCAAATTTAATCAGGTAGACGAAAACGCAACGGTCATCTATACTCCTTGGTATCCCAACACCCAAACGGGCAGAGCGGGCTCTTATATTGAGTACGTTTGCCAATTGGACAGTGAAAACAACTACGTAGTAACCGAGGTCGTTACCGCAGGCGACGGCAAAACCTATATTCCCGTAGGCGGCTTTGTTATTTCGGTTCACACCTCGCAAGATAACGGCTTTGCAAAGGTTGGTGACGTTGTTGCCCTTGGCGGAACAAAGATCACCATTCCCACAAAGGCAGTTGAATCTGACGAAAAGAGAATCGTTATTGATTACACCAACACAAACCGTTCCGGCCCCATGGTAGTTTACTACGATTATCAGTTTGGCGAAAAGACCGGCACCAACCCCTTTGGCTCCGAGGTTATCTGCCAATATGATTTTGATGAAAAAGCATTTAAGGTAATCGGCTTCCGTCCCTTTGGCACGGGCGACGATTCCGGCTCGGTTATTCCCGATAACGGCTTTGTTCTTTCCTCTTACGGTCCCGGCTACCGTCAGCTCCTCGCTCCCGATCAGATCTTCTGCAAGGGCGACGAGGTAAAAATGGTCGGCTTTGACTACATTCGCTTTGGCGGCACCGTAGTTGGTGAGTACGATTACATCAACCCCACCAAGGAGGGCAACCCCCACTCTATGGAAACTCCCACCGAGGAATTCCCCGCATACCGTGGCGAAAACCAAACCATGATCTACAAGGACGGTTGGGATTACAAGGGTGCTGCAGGAACCGGCGCCAATGTTTACGGCTTTGAGGCAGCAGTTGACGCAAACGGCGTTGTTGTTGAGCTTGGCGTTAACGTTTCCAAAATTCCCGAGGGCGGCTACGTCATTTCGGGTCACGGCAAGGGCCGCGACTTTATTCGTGCAAACGTAGTGCTTGGCGCAACCGTTGTTCTCAACGAAAAAACGCAGACCTACTCGGTATCCACAACCCTTAACAGCTATTATGAAAATCTCGTAACCGACGTTGAAACGGTTATCAGTGCTGCCGAAACCAGAATGAAGCAGCTCTATGACGTTGATACGGAGGCTCTCACCGAATACATTGCAGAGGTAAGAGAAGAGCTGATTGCTCTGAAGGCGGTAAAAGAGAACATTGAAGTTGCTCTCGAAAACCCCGATCTTACCGAGGAGGAGAGAGTCAGTCTCCTTATGAGCTACAACAATAGCCAATTGAAGATTGAAAAGCTCCGTCAACAAATTCTTGTTTCCTCTGCCGAGAGCAAGGCGGTTTCGGCAAGAGCTGTATGGCACAGACCGATTGAAACCACATACGATGAGCTGGAAGCAAATATTCGTATGTATCAAAAAATCGGCATCAACCTCATCTTTGTTGAAACGCTTTACAACGGTTATTCCGCATTCAAGAGCGACATCGAAGAATTCCCCTACCACAAAAACCTCGCTTCCAGCTACACCAAGGGTGGCAGCGATCCCGTAGTTTACAACGATTATCTTTCTGCATTCGTAGCTCTGTGCCAAGAATACGGCATTGAGGTTCACGCATGGGTAGAAAACTTCTACGTTGGCATTGATACCGCGGCAAAGGTTGTTACCATGCACCCCGATTGGATCATGTATAACGACGACGGCACCTACCTGCAACGCAACGAGGGCGGTCTTTACATCTTCATCGACCCCGCAAAGAAGGAAGTACAGGATACGCTCATTGCTTACTACAACGATCTCTTTACCAAAAATCCCGGCGTAGCAGGCCTCAACCTCGACTACATTCGTTACCCCGTTTCCTCCAGAGAAGAGGACACCGGCTTTACGATTGACGCGATGAAGGGCTTTTACGAGGGCGTTATGGGTAAGACCTTTACCGCAAATCAATCCTCCTCCCGCGAGAAGATGTATAACAAGTTTGTTCAACTCTTCGATAAGCAATATCTGCTTGGCGGTCAAGACGAGGCAGATGCCAACTATCAAAAGTGGGTTGATTACCGCATGGGCTTGATCACAGGCTACGTAAAGCGCATCAAGACCGAGATCAAGGATACACGCGGCATTATTCTTTCCACCTCTGTATTTGCATCCCTGCAAGAATCCACCAACGCAAAAAAGCAGGATTGGCAGACTTGGTACCTCAACGGTTGGATCGATCTTGCAACCCCCATGGCATACTACACCAACTCCACCGACGTTCTTAAGAGAGTAAACGATATGATCCTGATGGGTGGCAACAACTGCCTCTACTACACGGGCATCGCATCCTCCTACAGCGGTCTTCCCGCATGGCAAAACAAGGAGCACATTGAGGCTTCTTACCAAGCAGGCGCCAGCGGCTACGTTATCTTCTGCTCCACGCAGATCATTGGTCACGAGGACGTTCAAAACGCGCTCCTTTCCGGCGTTAACAGCAAGTGGGCAGTTCTTCCTCACGCTCCCATCGCAGATATCTTCGCGGCAACGGGTGCAGACCTCGCCTCTAAGGCAGATCGCATTTACATTCCCGCAGGCGGTATGACCGCGGCACAAAAGGAAGCTCTTGTAGCTGCCATTGCAGAGCTTGAGGCAATGCCCGCAGAAACCGCAGTTGATATCTACAAGATCCTTACAAAGGTCGAAGCACTGGCAAAGAACGGTGTTAAGGATATGGCAAAGGGTTACTCCCGTCAAAGAATTATCGAGCAGCTCAACGAGCTTGTAGAAATTCTGGATGCAAGAATCTCCATGGAGCTCATCGCCGACGGCGAATGGAATCCCGAAGAGATCAGAGTTCGCCCCACCGTTACCGAAAACGGTATCATCTTCCCGAGTGATCACATTTGTGAAAGCAAGTGCGAGACCTGCGGCAAGTGCAAGGATAAGACCTGCACCCTGGACGCATGCACAGAAAAGTGTATGGGACACAAGGCAGAGACCCCCAATCAAACCGATGATTCCAAAACCTTTGATATCACTACAATGATCATTGTTGCGGTTATTGCAGGCGTAGTTCTTATCGGTACGGGTGTTACTCTTGCAGTTGTTCTCACCAAAAAGAAGGCACCCGCACAAGCAAAAGAAGAGGAAACGAAAGAGGAATCGCAAAAGTAATTTGCGGTTTTCGATCGGCAAACCAAAAACTGTATTTTTAGATGCAAAGACATCTCAAAATAAATAAAAAACATAGGAGGAAAACACCAATGAAAATGTCAAAAGTTTTGATGACAATTGCAGCTGTTATGGCACTTGTGCTTGCATTCACAGCGTGCGGTCTGTTCAACCCTGTTGACAAAAACCAAGAAACCACCCCCGGCGAAACGACTCCCCCCGCAACCGAGGAAACGACTCCCTCTACCGAAGGTGAAACTACACCTGTTATCAGCGTAGTTCCCGAGACTCTTGAGATTCACGCAGGTGATGAAATCGACCTTATGTTCGGTGTAACCGTTACCGACGCAGGCGATGAAGCTCCCACCCTTATCATCGAAGACGACGACGGATTCGATGCAGACGTTGAAGGCACCTACACCATTACTTACAAGGCAGTAAACAAGAACGGCAAGACCGCTACCGCAACCCGTACGGTAACCGTTCTCAAGGCTCTCTCCGCTCTCACCCTCGAGGTAAGAGCCAACAGACTTGGCGAAACCAAGTGGCAGGGCAACCTCCTTTCCTTTAAGAATAAGGAATTCGTAACCCTTACCGGCAACTACACCTCCGACGTAGCAATCAGCGGCGTATTCTACAACGCAACCGATGCTGCTATCACCCTCAACATTGCAGGCGGCTACGGTGTAGCAGCTGTAATTGATGCAAACGGTTTTGTAGTTGAGGGACGCGACGGTGCTAACTCCAAGCTCGTAAACCAAGCAAACCCCGATAGAACCACAAGCGCTGTAACCACCATCGAGGTTGACGGTGAAACCGTTACCGTTGCAAGCGCATTTGCAAAGAACCTTACCGTTCCTGCAGGCGGTTATGCAATCGTAGTTCAAAACGGTTACTGCGGCACCACCGTTGACTCCGACGGTCGTGGCTTTATGAACTACAACGTTATTTATCAATACGGTAACGTTGTTCGTCTCCTCTGGGCAGATACCCAAGAGGTTCTCACTCCTTATGTAAACCAAGCTCCCGTAATCACCGGTCAAGGTAACAAGGTTCTCGCTAACCTTACCGACACCGCGTTTGATCTTGTAACCGCAATTCTTAACGGTCTCGTTGTTACCGATGATAACGGTACCTTTGATCCTTCCGATGATATCGCAGTTGAAATTACCGTTGCCGATAACGGTGGCTTCGATGTTAACGTTGCAGGCACCTACACCATCACGCTTACCGCAACCGACGGTACTCATACCACTACCGTTACTCGCGTAGTTGACGTAGTTGACAACCTTGTAAAGGTTGTAATCGGTGAAAACTCTTACGATCTCCTTCCCGACAAGATCGCTGTTGACCAAGATCTCACCGTTCTCGGTTCTTACCTCTTCATTCTTTACACTCCCGAATACAAGGGCGAACTCAACTGGTCCAACGGTTGGGGTGAGGCATTCATTCTGAACCAATACGGTCAAATCGTTCGCATCTACGACGGTGCAAACGGTAAGTACTATGATGCAGACAACAAGGGCGGTATCACAGATGCATCCAAGTGCACAGCTGCCGACTACCTCAAGCAAGCATTCGCATCTCTCCAAGAAGGCGAATATCTCATCGTAGCTCCTAACGGTGCAGTTTCTCGTGCATTCTTCCTTAGCAACCGTACCATCGGTGCACAAATGACTATCCCCGGCATCACTTTCCCCGAGGCTCCTCACTTCTGCGAGAGCAAGTGTGAGAAGTGCGGCAAGTGCCTTGACGCTGAATGCACCGAGGACGCTTGCGCTGAAAAGTGCGAAGGTCACGCTCACGAATGTGAACACGTTTGCGCTACCTGCGGCAAGTGCCAAGATGCGGAGTGCACAGAAGCAGTTTGCGCTGAAAAGTGCGCATGCCACGAGTGCGAAAGCGTTTGCGAACACTGCGGCGGTTGCACCGATGCAGAATGTGCACAAGCAGCTTGCACAACCAAGTGCCCCGGCCACGAGGGTTCTATGTTCCTGACCATTGGCTCTAAGAAATTTGAAGCAGTTGCAGGCAAGTGGGCTATCAACGAAGCTATCACCACCGCAACCGCAGCAAACAAGGCAGTTTGGGTATTCACCAAGGATTACACCGGTGAATTCTCCACCAACGGCTACGGTGTAGCAGTTGTTCTCGACCAATACGGCAGAGTAATCAGAGTATACGACGGTGCAAACGGCGGCTACTGGCTGCCCGATGGCAAGCAAGCATCTGCTCACTTTGACGTTAACTCCTACGCAACCACCGCTTGGGCAGAGCTCCAAGCAGGCGAATACCTCGTAGTACTTCCCAATGGCGGCTCCGATGGCAACAAGGCTCGTCAAATCGGTCTTGACTGCCGTTATCTCTTCAACCAAAAGCTCAACGTTACCGGCATTGAATATGCTCCCACCCAAATGACCATTCAAATCGGTGCAAAGAACTATACCGCAGAGCTTGGCAAATGGGCTTTCAATGAGACCATCACCACCAACACCGCTGCAACCAAGGCAATCTGGGTATTCACCAAGGCTTACGAGGGTGAGTTCTCCACCAACGGCTACGGTGTAGCAGTTGTTCTTGACCAATACGGTAGAGTAATCAGAGTATATGACGGCGCAAACGGCGGCTACTGGCTGCCCGATGGCAAGCAAGCATCTGCTCACTTTAACGTTAACACCTACGCAACCACCGCTTGGGCAGAGCTCCAAGAGGGCGAGTACCTCATCGTTCTTCCTAACGGCGGTTCCGATGGCAACGCAGCACGTCAAGTAGGTCTTGACTGCCGTTACCTCTTCAACCAAAAGATGTCCGTAACCGGCATCACCTTCGCAGTTCCTCACACTTGCGAAAACAAGTGCGAAACCTGCGGCAACTGCACAGACAATGCTTGTGCAGAAGCAGCTTGCGCTACCAAGTGCGATTGCCTTGCAATCACCATTGGCGCAAAGAAGTACGTAGCAGTTGCAGGTAAGTGGGCTATCAACGAAGCAATCACTACCTCTACCGCGGCAAGCAAGGCAGTTTGGATTTTCACCAAGGATTACACCGGTGAATTTTCCACCAACGGCTACGGTGTAGCAGTTGTTCTCGACCAATACGGCAGAGTAATCAGAGTATACGACGGTGCAAACGGCGGCTACTGGCTCCCCGAAGGCAAGCAAGCATCAGCTCACTTTGATGTTAACACCTACGCAACCACCGCTTGGGCAGAGCTCCAAGCAGGCGAGTACCTCGTAGTACTTCCCAATGGCGGTTCCGAAGGCAACGCAGCTCGTCAAATCGGTCTGGACTGCCGTTACCTCTTCAACCAAAAGCTCAACATTACCGGTATTGAATACGCTTCCACCCAAATGACCATTCAAATTGGTGCAAAGAACTACACCGCAGAGCTTGGCAAATGGGCTGTTAACGAAACCATTACCGCCGACACCGCTGCAACCAAGGCAATTTGGGTATTCACCAAGGCATACGAGGGTGAATTCTCCACCAATGGCTACGGTGTAGCAGTTGTTCTGGATGCACAGGGCAGAGTAATCAGAGTATACGACGGTGCAAACGTTGGCTACTGGATCGCTGATGGCGGTAAGCAAGCATCTGCTCACTTCAACGTTAACACCTACGCAACTACCGCTTGGGCAGAGCTCCAAGAGGGTGAGACTCTGATCGTTCTCACCAACGGTGGTTCTGAGGGCAACGCAGCACGTCAAGTCGGTCTTGACTGCCGTTACCTCTTCAACCAAAAGATGTCTGTAACCGGCTTCACCTTTGCAGAATAATTCCCATTAAAAACAAAAAAACGTAACGCCTTTCAGTTAAGGTGTTACACCCCATCAAACCCACCCCGCTGCTTTGGCAGCGGGGTGGGGAAGAGTAAAACAATTCCATTGGCGCAAACAATCGACCGTTTACGCGCGACAAACAAATCTATGCATCAGAAAAAGAGAGTATTATGAAAAGAATTATTGCTTTTTTAACCGTAGCAGTGGCACTCGTCCTGCTGGTAACACTTCCGGTTTCCGCTTTTTCTGCAGGTGTACTTAATTCCCCCAATTTTCAACTTGACAGAGACGGATTCGTATACGTCGAAAAGGAAACTACATACAACAACTTAAAACAAAAGATTTTTTACGGTGAGTACAACACCACCGGCAAGGATGCAAAGTATGAATGGGTGATCCACAGCATCAGAGAGGGCTCTAACACCACTCTGACAAACGTGATGGATATTGCCAAGGACTACGAAGCAACCACTGGCCGCAAGGTTATGCTTGCGACCAACGGCGACTATTTCTATGCCACGGGCTCTAACGTTGATTCCTACGTCAACAACGGCATTGTTATCAGCAAGGGCAACATGGCGCAAAAAAACTGTATCGGCTTTGATAACAACGGCAAGGTTGTGGTTGGCAGAATGACAGAGGTAGAAGCACGTCTGGTCATTTACAACAGCAAAGGTCAACCCCAACAGTTCGAAATAAATAAATACAATCAACAACCTGCACAGGGCGAAATTGCAATCTATAACACCCCCGGCTCCTACACGGTGACAAACGCGGGCGTTATGATCGTAAAATCGAGTGCTGCAAACCTCAATCAATATCCCGTATGGGGTACTGACTACACGATGACCGCTCCCGGTGTTCAAGAAACCAAGAGCTTTAAGCTCAACAGCGGTCAGTACGCAGTGGTTTACACCGCAGAGCACAGCGACACCTTTGCAAAGCACACCTTTGGCGAAGCGGTTGACTTGGTTGAAATTCCGGCAGGGAAGTATCAGGATTGCACTTGGGTCGTAGGCGGCTATGACGTTTTGGTAAACAACTATCAGGTAAACACCAAATGCCACACCGACAACAGCGGCAATGCAAACGCGCCCCGTACCTTTATCGGCTTTAAGGAAGACGGCACAGGCTTCCTTTGCGTGGTTGACGGACGTCAATCGGGCTATTCCATTGGCATTACGGTCAACCAAGAGGCAGAGCTTGCAGCGGCTCTCGGTGCACAGTATGCACTTGAGCTTGACGGCGGCGGATCCTCTACCGTGATCGTTCGCATCAACGATGAGCTCACGCTCCGCAACAAGCCCTCCGATGGCTCCATGCGTGCCGTTTCCAACGCGCTCCTTCTTGTTGAAAAGGAAGTAGAAGAAAC
>JAZRKS010000061.1:0-2664 GCA_045646445.1 Eubacteriales bacterium
GGTCTCCGCGAAGATTTCGATACGCTACGTAAGGGTGTCGGCATCAGCGGTTTTCCCAAGCGCTGTGAGAGCAAGCACGATGCCTTTGGAACAGGGCATAGCTCCACCTCTCTCTCTGCCGCACACGGCTTTGCCGAAGCAGACCGTTTGAGCGGTTCGGACGCCTACACCGTTTGCGTATTCGGTGATGGCGCCTTTACGGGTGGCATGATCCACGAGGCACTCAATAATTGCCGCAAGGATCTGCGACTTGTGATCATTCTCAACGAAAATGAGATGTCTATCTCCAAAAATATCGGGCGTTTGGCTTTGTCGCTTTCCAAACTGCGTTCTGCAAAGGGATATTTCAAAACCAAACGTGCAACCGCAAACTTCCTGCAAAAAATTCCGCTCATCGGCAAACCCATCTTCCGCGGATTGCTTCGCACCAAAATTGCCATTAAGGATATGCTCTATGGAAGTAACACCTTTGAAAACCTTGGGCTGTATTACCTCGGTCCCGTTGACGGCAACGACGAGGGAGCCGTAGAGCAGCTGCTTGCAGAAGCCAAAGCAAGCGGACAGAGCTGCCTCATTCATTTGCGCACCAAAAAAGGGAAGGGCTACGCCCCCGCCGAGGAGCACCCCAACCGTTACCATGCTCTCGCACCTATGGGAGCGGAGCACCACGCGGGTCGCAACTTCTCCGAGGAAATGGGCACCTACCTGACCGAGCTTGCCCAAAACGATGAGCACATTTGCGCCATTACTGCCGCAATGACCTCGGGAACAGGACTTACCGCCTTCCAATCGACACACCCAGACCGCTTTTTTGACGTTGGCATTGCCGAGCCCCACGCAGTTACCTTTGCCGCAGGACTTGCCGCAAACAATTATCGCCCCGTAGTTGCCATCTATTCCAGCTTTTTGCAACGCGCCTACGATAACATCATTCACGACGTTGCTTTGCAAAATCTCCCCGTGGTATTCTGCATTGACCGCGCAGGTCTCAATGCTTCCGACGGCCCTACGCACCACGGCATTTTCGATGTGGCATTCCTCTCGCAAATTCCCAATATCAGCATTTATACACCAATTACCAATGCCGCACTCAAATCGGTTATGGATGAGGCCATTGCTTTGGGCACACCTGCCGCCATTCGCTATCCCAACGGATATGAGAATGAGATCATCAAAGAGGCCTTCTATTCCGCCAACGTTACCATTTCGGGCCGCGTGCGTGCCGATTATGCAAAGGATGATGCGCAAAAGATGGATGCTGTTATCATTACTCACGGCCGCATCACGCTTGAGGCGATCAAAGCCAAAACCGCTTTGGCAGAGCAGGGCAAGCATGTCGGTATTTTGCTCCTTGAACAAATCAAGCCCTATGAAAAAATCGCTGCCCACGTTGCCGAGCTGTTGCCTGCAAATGCTTGCCAAGTTCTTTTCCTCGAGGAAGAAGCTCGCGCAGGTGGCATGGGCATGATGCTTTCGGCGGCTCTTGCAAGCCATACGGTGATGGAAAACAAGCGCATTACCGTAAGGGCTTTGGGTGAGCATTTTGCCATTCAAACCGAAAACGAACCCATTTGGCAGAGCTTTCTGCTTGACAGTGCCACTATAGTTGCAGATATTTTGCACTGATAGTATAAGAGAGAAAAAATATTCACAAAAAAATCAAAAATTTATGATTGACAATCCCGTGATTATGTGATATAATTTAAGCAGAGATAAAAAAGTAATCATTGAAGGGAGAAAAATTATGAAATTGCATTTTTTGGACGAGTATATTCCCGGAACAAAGCTGAAGAAAGCAGAAATGGAAAATCTGACCGGTATGGCATTCCTCAAAAAGGTGTTTTTTGTAAGTGAGGGTGTTATGCTGACGCAAATCCGCGATATTTCCGGCATTGACAGCTCCACGCTGCAAAACTGGACCAAGCGCGGCTGGGTAGCCAATGCAAAGCTCAAAAAGTATAATATGGATCAGGTAGCGCACATTCTCATCATCAACATGTTGCGTTCCTGCATGCAGCTCGAGCACATTGCTTTCCTTGTGCAGTATATCAACGGTGACGTAGAGGATACAAGCGACGATATCATTACAGACTCCCGTCTGTACGATTATATCTGCAACATTCTCGAGCACATTATCAAAACCGGTGATTGCTCGCTTGAAGAGATTGCCGATTGCGTTGCAAAAATCACCGAGGATTACGTTGAGCCCTTTCAGGGTGCTCGCGAGCGCCTCAACCGTGCCCTTGAAATCATTGTGGTCACCTACTATTCCGCACTACTCAAGCGTCGCGCAACCCAACTGCTCGAAAATCTTGGAGCATAATAACAAATAAAAGCAGACCGTTGACGCACCTGCGATAGCAGGTGCGTCAACGTGTTTCCTACTTATAGTTGGAAGAAAAAGCATCTATCAAACCAATAAGTTATTGTTTTTTGCTTGCATAAATGCTATAATTTAAGCGTAGCTACATAAAAAACTATGGAGGTATACTTAAAATGGTAAAGATAAGTGAAAATATTGCTGCTTTACGTAAGCAAGCAGGAATCACGCAAGAAGATCTTGCTAATAAACTTAATGTATCAAATCAAGCGGTATCAAAATGGGAAGCAGGAAAATGTTGTCCGGATATAGAAATTCTTCCCGAGTTGGCTGCTTTTTTCGGA
>JAZRKS010000062.1:0-1528 GCA_045646445.1 Eubacteriales bacterium
AAAGCGCCCAAGCGTGTCCAAGTCCGCCCGTGGTGGGGAAGACCTCTTGCAAATTCAAGCCCGCAATTTTGCAGGCGGTATTTACGGGAATGCAGAGATTGAACAAAATGTCGCCGTTTTCAAGAACGATCAAATCCGACCCACGCGAAATATTGGTGGTCAAATAATCGGTTGTGCGGTAGGTTGCTCGACTGTAATCGGCACCGTCCTCATACTTCACAAGTACGCGCTCGTGTGCCGTGCCGTCGGCATCTTCAATTATCAAAAAACTGTGCATGGGGCGCGTATATCCTGCCCAATAGTGGGCTTCGGTTGCCGAATAACCGTCTATGTAAATAAACTGACATTGCAAGCTGACAAAATGACCGATAACGGGGTTGTAGACGTGTTGCGCCTTTTGATAGCCGAGATTTTCGTCAATTTCGTCATTGCCAACCTTTTCGCGCGCGGGCAGGGGCTCGCGCACCCATTCCGTCCAGGTTTTGCCGTTGTCATAGCTAAAGCGGTATTCGCGATAGTCTGCGGTATCGTCCTGCGATTGAAATTCTTTGATTTCTTTGCGCACGGTACCTTCCGCATCCAAATAATATTGCAAATGCTTTTCGGCAACACCCGTGCCCGTGGCAGGAACGATCAATTCTTTTTCCACTAACATTGTTACCTCCGAAGTGATGATTTCGTAAGCGGCAACCGCAAACAAGCGAACCTCCTTGCCGCCCGTGGTGAGGGAGGAATTTACCGCACCGAGCTTTGCCTTGAACACAACGGTATCGCCAAGATGAATGGAACCGTATGCCGTTTGTGCCAAATATCCGCCTGCTACACTGATGTAAAGACCGTCTGCAATTTTCGCTCTTGCAAAGCCGTCGGAGTTTACTTGGTGGTCAAGCGTGAGCTCTACATAGTAGTATTCGCTGCTGTATTTGCCTTTTTCATAGGACATACCAATAGCAATCACTTCTTCGGTGGAAGTTAAAAAGCGTTTTTTGCAAACAGAGCATTCGTATTCCTTTTCAAAGGTGTGCTCGTTGGAAGCATCGCCCTCGGTCTTTCCGCATTTCAAGCAGATCTTGGGAGCGATGCAGGTTGCATCTATCCACTCGTGAACGCATTCCGCAGAAGTAGTCACTGCAGGAGTCGTCTCCGCGGGAGTTGTCTCCTCGGGGGTAGTTACTTCGGGAGTGATTTCAGTCGGTGTTGTTTCCTTTGTATTGCTTTCGGTTTGTGTGGGATTGCTCGGTGTGTTTTGTTTGCAGGAGACAAGACCGATTGTGTTCCCCAATAAAATCGAGCATATACAAAGCAAGAGGCAAATGCTTTTTTTCATAACGAATACCTCACATTTTTGGTTTGTGAGTTTATTATAGCATATCGCATCAAAAAAGTCAATAATCGATGCAGAATACGAGAGGGAAGAGACGACGGTGAAATAGTTCCTCTTATACAACTTTCTTAACTCGCAGGGTCTCGGTGGGTCTCGCTGCGGCTCGGTCACGCTCACGTTCTGACAGTCCACCGGACTGTCATT
>JAZRKS010000063.1:0-3459 GCA_045646445.1 Eubacteriales bacterium
GGTTTCGGATGCCATATCCAGCTTGGTATCGGCAACATAGTCAACGTGCACGTGCTCTTCCTCTTTGGGCTTAATGAAGTCAAGACAAGAAGCCAAGCAAGGCAAAAGCATCAGCAAAGCGATTGCTGCTGCCAGCAAGCGGACCATCCGAGGGGCGGGATTAACCCGCCCGTTTTGAATGGAAATGTTTTTCATAGTAATAAAAGGAAAGGATTATTTACCGATTTGGTGGTTGCATTCCGCAACAGCATTCTCAAATGCCTTCTTAATGCCGTCTGCGGTAGCGCAGCTTGCATCTGCGAAGCAGAATTGGATCAGCTTACCAACCTCGTCACGAGCAGCGGAGGAACCGTTGAATGCGGGGGAGGTGTAGTAAGCATCTGCTTGCTCAAGTGCAACCTTGGTTGCCAAAAGGGGCAGACCTTCGTAGCCGTTAGCAGCTTCAAGCTCTTCAGCGTAAACTGCGTTGTCGGTAACGTTTTCCAGTACCGGAATGTAACCGGAGGTCATACCGAACTCAGCTTGGAAGTTGAGGTTGGTGGTCAGGAACTTAACGAAGAGCCAAGAAGCGCGAACTTCTGCCTCGTTGGACTTCTTGAAGATGCAGAGAGAAGGACCTTGGGAGATTGCCTTGGGAGCTTCTGCGTTTACTTGGGGAATGGAAGCGATGCCAACTTCGAACTTGAAGGTACCGTCATCGTTCTTGGGGATCTGGTGGTTTGCACCTGCGGAGGAACCGATGCACATGTAGCAGTTACCGGTTTCAGCAGGGCTCTTGGTGAACAGAGCGGAGGTGTAACCGCCGGAGAGCTCTTGGGTGGTTACGTAGCCCTTTTCGTACCAGGTGCGGAATCTTGCAACAAAGTTGCGGTTCGCTTCGTTATCGAAGAGGAAGTGGTCACCGGTTGCGCTGGTGTAGGGGGTGTTCATTTGTTCGCACATGGTGATGAACCAGTTGGACTCGGAGTCGTAGCCGAGAGGAATGGAATCGGGATCGATTGCCTTAATGGTAGCGCAGAGAGCCTCGAGCTCGTCCCAAGTGGTGGGAACGGAGAGGTTGTGTTGATCAAAGAAGGTCTTGTTGTAGTAGAAAACTTCAGTGGACTTGGACATAGGCAGGGTGTACATCTTGCCGTCGCCGTAAACTCTACCTTCTTCGTAGTAACCGTCGATAAAGTTGTCGATTTGTTGTTGGGTCAAGCCAAGGGTCTCGGTGGAGCCGTCTGCACGGGTAATTACTTCGGTAGAAGCAATGTACTCATCGAGAGTTTGAACTGCGTAAGCGATGTTGTAGAGAGCTACGTGGTCGGGATAGCAGTAAGCGATGTTGGGTTGGTCGCCAACGGTGATTTCGGTTTGGATCTGGTTACGAACGTCGTCGTAGCCGCCAACTTGCTTGTGGTCAATTACGATGTCGGGATAAAGCTTGTTGAATTCAACAATGTACTTATCCAAAACAGCGCGCAGGGATTCGCCCATGGTGTGGTAGAAGGTAATGTGAGTCTTACCATCTTGGTTTTGGTCTTTGTTGCCACCAAACAACAGGTCACAGGAGGTAGCAAACAGGGGGAGCGCCAGCAGAGCAAGTGCCAGCAAAAGGGATACGATTCTTCTTTTCACGGTAGAAGTTCCTCTCTTTCCTAATTTTGTTTTTTTATAATTTACAGCCGCCGGGGCTATAATTACCTGTGGTGTATTAGCCCTTGATACCGCTTCTCGATACACCCTTCATAATATACTTACGAAGGAAGATGAATACGAGGAACAAGGGAGCGGATACGATGGCAACTGCTGCCATCTGTACGGGAATGTTAACGTCGCCCGTTGTGGTAGTAAAGGCGTTACGCAAACCGTTTGTAATCAGGCTGTGCGCTTCGTCGTTTGCAACCAAACGAGGCCACATATAGGAGTTCCACGCGCCCATCATCTTGAGAATGGTAATGGAGATGAGGGTGGGGAGCGCCAAGGGGATCATAACCTTCCAAAGGTACTTCAAATCACTTGTGCCGTCAACCTTTGCTGCAAGATACAGCTCATTGGGGATTTGCAGGAAGTTTTGGCGGAGCAGGTAAATGTAGAATACACTTACGAGGAAGGGAACGATCAAAACGGTAAAGGTGTTCTTCCAGTCACCCATTGCAATCAAATCCTGAGAGCCAAGCTCACGGCCGAGGGTTCTCAAGCCGAGGAAGTCACTAACGGTTTGGTAGTTGGTAATGGTAAAGAGCTCACCGGGGATCATCATGGTTGCCAAGAGGGCGGCAAACATTGCGTTCTTGCCCTTGAACTCAAGACGAGCAAAAGCAAACGCGGTGATAACGGTGATCACCAAAGAAAGAACGGTGGAAACCACACCAACGTAAAGGGTGTTGGAGAACAGAGTTGCAAGGTTTGCAGTTTTAAATGCCTCAACATAGTTGTAAAGTACAATTTTGTTAGGCCACATTGTTTGCACGGGCAAACGGTACTCAGCCAATTCCTTAACAGAGGAGATCAGCATGAAGTAAAAGGGGAAAATAACGATGAGTGCCATTACAACAAGGAACGCATACAAAAAGATTTGCACCATAATGCGGATGACGCGTTGACGGGACTTTTCTTTTTCAATGTCCTTTTCAAATACAAAAGTTCTTTGATTTGCCATACTGTCACCCCCTTAATAGTGTGTGTTCTTTTTGCTGATATAAAGGTTCAGCATAGTGACCACAAAGATGATTCCGAACAGAATCAAAGCAGCGGCACTGGCGTCGCCTTGGCTGTTCTTCAGCGACTCGTAAATATATCCAACCATCGTGTTCAGGTTTGTGTTAGAGTTGGTGCCGGGAGGGCCCATCTTTTCGCCAAAAATACCAACGATGCTGGAGTATTCCTTAAATCCGCCGATAAAGCCCGTGATAACAACGTAGGTGATCATGGGGGAGAGAAGCGGAACGGTGATGCGGCTGAAGGTACGAAGGCGAGATGTGCCGTCAACCTTTGCTGCATCATAGTATTGCTTGTTAACGCTTTGCAGACCGCCCAGAAGAACGAGGATCTTGAAAGGCAGTGCGTTCCAAACAATGTAGATGACCATAACGGTCATGTTAGCAAGCTTAGTGGAACCAACGTTGATCCAGTTGATGGCTTCGCCACCGAAGAACTCGATAACGTTGTTGATGATGCCCGCGGTAATGATCAATTCATTCTCATTACCAAAGTTGTTACCAACCATATTGAACATTGCGGCAAATACCATACCGATTGCAATGGAGTTGGTTACGTAGGGCAGGAAGAAGATTGTTTGCAAAAATCTTCTAAAGGGTTTGATTGCGTTGAGGCAAACCGAAATGACGAGCGCAAGAATTGTGGAGATCGGAACCGTCAGCACGCACAAGAGAATGGTATTCGTCAGGCAGTTGATAAAGCCTTGATACTCAATAACGTGAGCGAAGTTGCCAAGTCCGATTTCGAATTTTGCAC
>JAZRKS010000064.1:0-2603 GCA_045646445.1 Eubacteriales bacterium
AAGCGGTCTTAGGAAGACAACACTTGAAACCAACTCCTTGGCTCACAGAACGACATGGCTACGATCCGACTTACCGTTGTAGCATTGCTCGTGGCCGGTGTCGAGGCAAAAGCCGCAAGCAGGAGTGTCCCAAAACGCCTCCATCAATGCGGCGAGGTATTCTTCGCCTTCCACGTTCTCAAAGCCGAGGCGCACACCAAGACGGTCGGCAACGTCAACCACGCGGGCGTAGTTTTCAAGACCGATTTCGGTGGGATCGTGATCCTCAAACCCGATAAAGGGGTGAATGACCATGACGGGAATGTGATTGGCGTGGCAGTCTTTTACGCATTCAATCAGCCCGTTTGCAACCTCTTTGCCCTTGTCGCCTGCAAACCACATGTGTCTGACCTCGTAGAAAGGGGAGTGGATAGATTGATAAATGAGCCCGAGGCGGTCGGCCGCGAGCGCCCATTCGGTGGTTTTGGACTTGTCCCAACCGGTGAACACGCCACCCCATCCAACGCGACGGAGCATTTCCATTTGCTCGGGAACGGTATAGGGGGCGCCGGCGAGAATATTGATGCCGGGAATGTATTTCTTTTGCATATCAATTCCTCCTGTCTTCTGCAGGGATGTATCTATATCATATCATTTTTGGTTGAAAAATGCAAGAGTTTTTGGCGTTTTCTTTGCCAAGTAGCGGAAATTTTTGCAAAGGTCTTGTAAAAATTCTTCTCTTGTGATAAAATAATAGAGAACGAAAAGAACAAACAAAGGAATGAAAACTATGAAAATTGGATTTGTATCGCTCGGTTGCCCCAAAAATCAGCTTGACACCGAGGTGATGCTGCACGAAATATTGCAAGCCGGCTATGAGATCACGCCCGAGGATATCGAGGCGGACGTTATCATCGTCAACACCTGTGCATTTATCGAAAGTGCAAAGCAAGAGGCCATTGACAACATTCTCGACGTTGCATGGCTCAAAAAGCACCGCAAACTCAAGGCAATCATCGTAACGGGATGCTTGGCGGAGCGCTACGGTGAGGAGATTTTCAAGGAACTCCCCGAGGTTGACGCCGTGCTTGGCGTTGGCAGTATTCATAACATTGTCGAGGCTATTGAGGCGGTTACCACCAAAAAGAAAAAGGGCTCTAAGCAAAAATATTTCTCTCACGAGGATTGCAATACCGTTCGCCTTGGCGGCGAGCGTGTGCTCACCACTCCAGAGTATGCGGCATACCTCAAAATCGCAGAGGGATGCGACAACCGTTGCAACTATTGCGCCATTCCGTCCATTCGCGGCAAGTTCCGCTCTCGCCCCATGGAAGATATCGTTGCCGAGGCACAACAACTCGAAGCCCTTGGTGTGCGCGAGTTGACCATTGTTGCACAAGACACTACCCGCTATGGCCTTGACCTTTACGGCAAGTACGCGCTGGCAGAGCTTTTGCACAAAATCACCGACGCCACAACCATTCCGTGGATTCGCATTCTGTATTGCTACCCCGATAAGATTACCGATGAGCTGGTAGCAGAAATGCGCGACAATCCGCGTATTCTCAAATACATCGACCTGCCCCTGCAACACATCAGCGACCACATGCTCTCGGCTATGAACCGCCACGGCGACGGCAAAACCGTTCGTGGTGTGGTTGAAAAGCTCCGCCGCGAGGTGTCCGACATCGTCATTCGCACCACCTTTATCGTTGGTTTCCCGGGTGAGACCGAGGAAGACTTCGAAGAGCTTTGCGAGTTCGTTAAGGAGGCGAAATTCGACCACGCAGGCGTGTTTACCTATTCCCGCGAGGAAGATACCCCTGCCTACGATTTCCCCGACCAGATCGACGAGCAGGTAAAGCAAGACCGCATGGATATTCTCATGCGGATGCAAATGGACATCAACGAGGAACTCAACAAAGAAAAGATTGGAAAGATTGTTGACGTTCTGTGCGAGGACTTCGACCCCGTTGCCGAGGTGCACTTTGGACGTAGCTGGGCAGACGCTCCCGAAATTGACGGCAAGGTTTACTTCCGCAGTGAGGAGAGAATCGCCCCCGGCTCGTTTGTGCGCGTTAAGGTGCGCGACGTGGTAGAATACGACCTTTACGGCAACATCGTTACCAGAAAGTGAGAAACTATCAATGAAAATGAATTTACCCAATAAGCTCAGCGTTATTCGCCTCTTTATGGTGCCTGTGTTCGTTGTTATTATGATGGCATCCGATGCGCTGTGGGCAAACCTTGTTGGCTGTGCGCTCTTTGGCTTGGCTGCTTTCACCGATATGCTTGACGGCAAAATTGCGCGCAAGTATAATCTTATCACTGATTTTGGCAAGTTCCTTGACCCCTTGGCAGATAAGTTTATGGTTATTGGCGCACTCCTCGTCATTCTTTACAAGGTGATGGGCGACGGTTCTGTTAGCGGACTTTTCACCGCCGTTTTCTTCTGGACGGTCATGATTGTGATTTTCCGCGAGCTCGCGGTAACGTCCATTCGTTTGGTGGTTTCGGGCTCTTCGGGCATTGTTGTTGCCGCCAATATGCTTGGCAAAATCAAGACCTGTGTGCAAATTGCATGCGTGGTCATTTGCATTCTTGAACGCGCCATTTATGCCGCT
>JAZRKS010000065.1:0-2303 GCA_045646445.1 Eubacteriales bacterium
CCCGTGATATGATCCGCCCCGATGCGGCTTATTTGCACATTTGCTTCAACAACACCATTTACGGTACCAAGTACGGTTACATTCCGGATACGGGCGATATTCCGCTGGTTGCCTACCTTTCTTCCTGCATCATCTCCGAACCCATTGACGTTTCCAAATTCGGCGTAATCTATGCCGGCGCACAGAAGAACATGGCTCCCGCAGGTATGACGCTTGTCATCGTTCGCGAGGATCTGCTCGACTATGCAGAAGAGGATATGCCCACCATGCTTGAATGGAAGACTATGGCGGAGAACGATTCGATGTACAACACTCCCCCCTGCTACCCCATCTACATTGCAAAGCTCGTTTACGAGTGGATCCTCTCCTTGGGTGGCCTTGAAAAAATGCAAGAGATGAACGTAGCAAAGGCAAATCTGCTTTACGATTATCTCGACAGCCAAGATTACTATTTTGCTCCCGTTAAAAAGGACAGCCGTTCCTTGATGAACGTTACCTTTGTAACCGGGGACGCTGACCTTGATAAGAAGTTTGCAAGCGAAGCCGCAAAGGCAGGGCTGAAGAACCTCAAGGGTCACCGCTCGGTTGGCGGTATGCGTGCATCCATTTACAATGCAATGCCCTATGCAGGCGTTGAGGCACTCATCGCCTTTATGAAAGACTTTGCCGCTAATAACCCCAAGGCATAAAAATCTCACCCCAAGAAAGGGAAACTGTTATGAATATTCAACTGTTAAATAAAATTGCCGCTATAGGCCTCAACCAACTCGATGATAGCTACAACATAGGCGAAAATATCGAAAACCCCGACGGTATTATGGTGCGCTCTGCTGTAATGCACGAGATGGAGTTTGCTCCCTCTCTCAAGGCAATCGCGCGTGCGGGTGCCGGTGTTAACAATATTCCGATTGAGCGTTGCTCCGAGAACGGCATTGTTGTTTTCAACACTCCGGGTGCCAATGCAAACGGCGTTAAAGAATTGGCAATTTGCGCTCTTTTGCTCGCTGCCCGTAACATTGTAGGCGGTATTGCTTGGGCAAACACCCTTACCGAGGACGTTGCAAAGCAGGTTGAAAAAGGCAAATCGAAGTTTGGTGGCACCGAGCTGATGGGCAAAACCTTGGGCGTTATCGGTTTGGGAGCTATTGGCGGTAAGATTGCAAACACCGCTATCCATCTTGGCATGAACGTCATCGGTTGCGACCCATTCCTCTCGGTTGACGGCGCTTGGAACCTCAATCACCGCATCAATCACGCGGCAACCTACGATGAGATTTTTGAAAAATCCGACTACATCACCCTGCACGTCCCCGCAACCAAGGACACCAAGAATATGATTTGCGCCGAAAGCATTGCAAAAATGAAAGACGGTGTTAAAATTATCAACCTTTCCCGTGCCGATCTCGTCAATGCGGCAGAGCTCAAGGCTGCACTTGCCGCAGGCAAGGTTTCGGCATATGTCACCGACTTCCCCACCGAGGAAGTCATCAACACCCCCGGCGTGGTAGCCATCCCCCACTTGGGCGCTTCCACCGAGGAATCGGAGGACAACTGCGCGGTTATGGCAGCTCTCGAGCTTGACGACTACCTCAAAAATGGCAACATCAAGAACAGCGTCAACTACCCCAACGTAGAAATGCCTCGCTCGGCTGTTGCACGTATTTGTGTACTGCACCAGAATATTCCCTCAATTTTGACCAAGATTACCGCGGCTGTTGCCGATGAAGGTCTCAACATTGAGAATATGACCAACAAATCCAAGGGTGAGAATGCTTACACAGTGCTTGACGTCTCCTCTACTCCTTCCGATGATGCCATTGCACGCATTTCGGCAGTTGAGGGCATCAACCGCGTTCGCGTTATCTAAAATGAAAAACACAGAGGAAGCCGATCGGCTTCCTCTTTTTTCTTTTCAAACGCACGTCTCTTCTGCGGCGGCGATTTTGCAGAGTACGTTGCCCACGCGACGCAAGATCATATTGGTGCGGTGAACGGCGCGCATTGCCTTTGCTTGCTTGCTATTCCAAATCATATAAAATATGCCGCCGAGAAGCGCCACGCCTGCCACAGAGCTACCTGCAATAATCAATCCCTTTTGCATTTGTTTATCCATAACCTTGTCCTCCTTGCAAATTGCTACCAATAGTATGGCAAGGTGTGACAAGAATATACAAAAGAATAAAAAGTTATCAAATGTTACGGCGTGTATTAGAATTTCAAAATTCCTCGTAGGGGCGTTCTGTGAACGCCCGCGGGCGACCGATGGTCGCCCCTACCGTCAAATTCTTTATTTACATCGTAGG
>JAZRKS010000066.1:0-12358 GCA_045646445.1 Eubacteriales bacterium
TAAGAGCGCTTTTTGTTGAGGAATACCTGATATTGGAAAGGACAGGTCATAGGTCGGAGTGCGAAGCATTCCTTGATCTCATCGTAAGGATCGCCCAAAACGAACATGCCGTCCAGATAGTGATCCCAGTGGCCGGAGATCTTGTAAAGGTCTCTCTTTGCCATCAGAGGCGTTTTGGTGAGCAGGTAGCCGCGCTTTTGTTCTTCATCCTCTACCCATCTTTGGAGCAGTTGGATAACGCGTGCGCCCTTGGGAAGCATTACGGGAAGACCCTGACCGATAGAATCAACGGTGGTAAAGAGCTCAAGCTCACGGCCAAGCTTGTTGTGGTCGCGCTTGAGGGCTTCTTCCTGTTGTTGGAGATATGCGTTCATTTCATCCTTGGAGGGATATGCGATACCGTAAATGCGTTGGAGCATCTTATTCTTTTGGTCGCCCTTCCAATATGCACCGGTGCACTGGGTCAGCTTAAATGCCTTAACGGCGCCCGTGCTGAACAGGTGCGGACCTGCGCAAAGGTCGGTAAACTCGCCTTGGCGGTAGAAGCTGATAACAGCATCCTCGGGGAGCTCTTCAATGAGTTGAACCTTATAGGGCTCGTCCTTTTCTTGCATCAAGGCAATTGCCTCTGCACGGGGCAGCTCAAAGCGCTCGATTTTGAGGTTTTCCTTAACGATCTTCTTCATTTCACCCTCAATTGCCTTGAGAGCGTCAGCACCGAAAGGAACCTCGGAGTCGATATCATAATAGTAACCGTTGTCGATAGCAGGACCGATGGTCAGCTTTGCAGCGGGATAAAGGCGTTTAACTGCCTGTGCCAAAATGTGCGCAGCGGTGTGGCGGAAAAGCTGCTTGCCTGCCGCATCCTCAAAAGTAAGAAGCTTTACCTCGGTATCAGAGGTCAGCTCGGTGGTAAGTGCAACGGTCTTGCCGTCGATCTCGGCACCGATAACGGCACGCGTAATGAGCTCCATATCCTTTGCCGCATCGTATACGGTTACGGGAGCATCATACTCTCTTACTTGATCCAAAATTTGAATTTTCATAGTTGGTTTCCTTTCTATATGTTAGAAAAAATATAAAATAATTTTACGGCAAAGCACTAACTCTGCACTAAAAAACCACACCCCGACAGATACCCATTAAGGCTCTGTTCGGGGTGTGGATCAATTCCGCACGGTTCCACCCGGACGTTTCACTTCATTAAATATGCTTTTTGCAGTTAAGTGGTACCCCAAACGACTGCACCAAGACCTTTCAGCAACTCACTCGGAGTGGTCTATTCTCTGTGCGTGCCCATCGTACGGGACGTGTCTTAACCGGTTGAAGACTCAATCTTCAAAAATAAATTGTGCAGGCTGCTTTTTGTTTGCGCGGTTGTAGGCAGAGCGAGGATTGTAGATCTCGCGCCAATCAAGGTCACCGCGGTCAAGCGCAGTAACAACAACCTCGGCGGTTGCAATGTTGGTTGCTACCGGAACATTGTAAAGGTCGCAAAGGCGCAACAGCTCGCTATCGATCTCATCCAGTTGAGAATCGGGACGTGTATCCTTAAAGTAAAGAAGAACGTCGATCTCGTTGCAGGAGATGCGAGATGCGATTTGCTGCTTGCCGCCGTGAATACCTGCCATCAAGCGCTCGATCTCAAGTCCTGTAGCGTCGGCAATGTACTTTGCGGTAATGCTGGTAGCACAAAGGTTATGCTTTGAGAGAATGCCGCAATAAGCGATGCAAAACTCCGTCATTAATTCTTTTTTCAAGTCGTGAGCAATAATTGCTATCTCCATAAGAGATTGTCACTCCTTTCTGTTGTCGAACAAGTCTGTTCGGGGGTTAAATGCTTACCATTGGAAAAATCCAATTCAGTTAATTATAACATAATAAAGCATGCGTTGTCAATAGAATTTGGGATATTTTTTGCTTTTTATCCAAAAACAAAGACGCTTCCCCTTTTACTCGTACTTTGCACGACTGCCACCGATGAACTTGGGGCGCGTGCGAGCCGCCAAGAGGATGGCATCGCCAATGCGATTTTGTTCCAATCTGACGGGAACGGCTACGCGCGAAAGGTGCATGCCGATGAGCGTGCCGCCAATATCAAGCCCTGCTTGCGCGCAAATCTCCTCAACTGCTACGGGAGCGTTGAAATTTGCCCACGCGGTGGTGGCAAAGGAGCCGCCTGCCTTGGGTTGCGGAACAACGCACACCTCTTCAAGTCTATAGGCTTTTGCACACTCACGTTCAATGATAAGTGCGCGGTTGAGATGCTCGCAGCACTGTGCCGCGAGGTAGATGCCCTGCTCCTTTAAAATAGGATAAATTGCCTCGAAAACGGCTTCTGCCGCCTCGATGCTCGAGCCGTGGCCGATGGTCTCTCCTACGATCTCGGAGGAAGAGCATCCCACAACGAGAATGTCTCCTGCCTTAAGATTTGCTACAGCAAGCAGCTCGCTAACGGCGCTTTTTGCCTGTTGTTTAATCAGTTCTGTATTCATATTGCCCTCACTTACCAATTGTCACTGCCGTCATCGGGAATAACGCGCTCTACTGCGGCAATTGCGCACTCGATCATACCGTCGTCGGGCTCAAAAACAGTCAGGTGCTGGAGCCAAACGCCGGGCAAAGAGATGATGCGCGTTACAACGTTATCGTGTCTGCCTGCAAATTTGATCAGCTCGTAGCCAACACCAACGATGATGGGCAGAAGTGCAAATTTGACAAGCACACGCCAACCAAGAGGAAGTACTTCCCCACTGATTGCGGCGGAAATGGGATCGATAAAGAAGGAAATAAAGATGCCCACAAGAAGCATTAAAATGAGGAACGAGGTGCCGCAACGGGGATGGAAACGGCTTTGCAGCTTTACGTTCTCAACGGTCAGCGGCAGTCCTGCCTCGTAGCAGAAAATGGTTTTATGTTCGGCGCCGTGGTACATATAGGTGCGACGAATATCCTTCATTAAGGAGATAGCCGCCATGTATGCAACAAGCAGAACGACCTTGAGAATACCCTCGATTGCCGACTTCCAAATAGAGTTCACAACGATATTATCTCCCTCGATAAAGGGCGCCACAAGA
Organism: Eubacteriales bacterium; assembly: GCA_045646445.1. Taxonomy (GTDB): domain Bacteria; phylum Bacillota; class Clostridia; order Oscillospirales; family CAG-272; genus UMGS1865. The sequence goes on from JAZRKS010000066.1 coordinate 3,078, forward strand.
CCGTAAAGGAAGGTGGGAAGCAAAATAAACAAGCCGATAGCAAGGCCAAAGCCGAGAACAACGCTGACAACGGAAACGAGCGCCATCATCCAAGCGGGAATCTTATCATCGTCCTTCTTCTCTTCTGTCTTCTCTTGCACACTTTCTTCAGTTGTCTCTTCGGTTTCGGTTACGGGAGTCTCGATAACCTCTGCCTCTGTCTTTTTAGCCTTTTTCTTCTTTTTGGGTTTTTCTTCCACAACATCTTCAAGACCCGAAAGCTCTGCAGAGCGCATTAGGCACTTGTAGCCGAGCTTCATTGTATCAATGTAGCCGATAACGCCGCGGATAATGGGCCAACGGCAAAATGCGGGGCGCTTTTTGGTTGTGGTCTCAAACTCCTCCATAACGATCTCGCCCTTGGTATTACGAACTGCCATTGCGGTCATTTTGGGGCCGCGCATCATAATACCTTCCATTAAAGCCTGACCGCCGATAGAAGTCTTGCGGCGGCAAGCGGTCAATTCATTCTTTTCTTTCAATTTGGATTCCTTTCTTATGCGGCATGCGCATAAACACAAAATTAGATATATGTTACACCCTTGTTGTGAACTACATATGAACAAATGCAAAATTCTTGCATTTTAATCGATATATTGTCCCGAAGGATGACAAACAAAGGCTCTAAAGCCTGTTTTTTGCAAGGTACTGCAAGCATTTTCGGCATCCTTGATATCATCAAAAACGCCAAAGACCGAGGGGCCGCTACCACTCATCATGGCGCGCATGGCACCACTCTCGCGCAGAATGCGCTTGATGGCAATCACGTCGGTGTTTTGCTCTGCAATCACGTCCTCAAATATGTTAAAAAACGAGGTACACGAGGTGGAAAGATCCCCATCACGCCAAAGCGCGATCAACTCCCCTACATCATTGCTTTTTGCTTGCGGATGTGCAAAAAAGCCGTATTTTTCATCCAATGCGGCATAGGCGCGCGGCGTAGAAACGCCCTCGTCACCAACGGCGATCAGAAGCGTGCATTGCGGCATATCGGCAATGCGCTCAAGCTGCTCGCCAACACCCGTGGCAAGCATGGCACCGCCGCAAATGCAAAACGGAACGTCGGCACCAAGACCGAGACCGATTTGGCAGAGCTCCCGGACTGTTAAGGCGTTGCCGCAAAGAAAATTGAGGGCGCGCAAAACGGCAGCCGCATCAGCACTACCCCCCGCAAGACCTGCCGCGGTGGGAATGTGCTTTTGGATGGAGATTTGCACCTCACCCACAAAATGTGTAGCCTGCAAAAAGCACTCGGCGGCACGCCAAGCCAAATTGCGGCTGTCAACCGGTAAATCGGAATTTCCCGACACAGAGAGCATGATGCGAGATTGCGGTGCAGGTTGAAAATCAACCGTAACAAGATCACATAGAGAGACGGTTTGCATAACACTAACAATGTTGTGATAACCGTCATCGCGCCGCGATTCAATATTCAAATAGGCGTTTATCTTTGCGTTGGCTCTTTCGGTGTGCATCATTATCCCCTAGTAAAGTATTTCTGTACAATATTTTACCACAAAATGCGCGCGTTTGCAATAATTTTTATAAATAATATTAAAAAATTAAAAAAGGGCTTGACGGAACGAAAAAATTAGTATAAAATTATAGTGGATTATTTTGTACTCAAAGGAGTTCTACGGACAAATGACATTGCAAAAAAAGGAAAGTGGAAATCATCAGCTCATCAACCGTCTTTTGCTGATTGGCGGCGGCTTATTGTTTGTTTTGATGATCGCCTTTTACAGAGAAATCAACACCTGGCTCGCGGTTGTGCTTGATATCTTCAGCCCCGTTATTTTGGGTCTTGTGTTTGCCTATCTGCTCAATCCCATATTCCGTGTTTTGGAGCGAAGGGTGTTTTACCGCGTGTACCCCTCCGCCGCTCGCCGTGCGCTCTCCTTGCTTTTAACCTATATCATCGCCTTGGTTTTGGTGGGACTGATCGTTTTACTCATCGTTCCGCAATTGGTCTCCACCTTTATGAACCTCTTTACCAACTACCAAAGCTACGTTGACGGCACGATTGCAAGCGTTAACGGTATGCTGGATAACCTGAACGGCATCATTTACAAGTTCTTTAAAATCAAAAATGCGTTTGGCAAGGTAGATGCAAGTGTGATCTCTACCCTTGCAAGCAATATTTTGGAGGAACTGAAGGCAGCGATTCCTGCCTTGACCAGCAAGGCAAGCCTTTTCCTTTCGGGTGCGACCGACGTTATTTTTGCAATTTTTATTTCTATCTACCTGCTCACCTCCAAGGAAAAACGCTATTTGCAAATTATGAAATTCCGCAGCGCAATATTCAACGATAAGGTGAACCAACGCATCACCAAAATCTGCACCACCGCAAACAATATGTTTGGGCAGTTTGCAAAGGGACGCTTGCTTGACTCGCTGATCGTAGGTCTTTTGACCTATATCGTTGCCTCCCTTTTTGGAATGCCGCACGCACTTTTGATTGCAACCTCGATTGCCGTTTGGTCTATCATTCCCACCATCGGCTTTTTGATCGGCTTTATTCCCGCGTTTATTCTTTTAATCTTTACCGATCCCTCCCTTGCAATTCCCTTTATGCTGAGTATGTTCGTTATCTATCAAATCGATAACAACATCATCAGCCCCAGAATCCTCGGATACAACACAGGTGTAGGCCCCTTGTTCGTTATTATTGCGGTTTGCACCATGGGCAATTTGTTTGGCCTTGTTGGCTTGATTATTGCCGTGCCACTGTTTGCAACGCTTATGGATTTGTTTGACGACCTCATTCACAGTCGCCTGCAGCACAAGCGCATGCCCGACGATACCGAAAACTATTTTGCGCCCGACCTCTCTATGGACTTCTTACACATGTCCAAATCTCAGCTTGGCAGATGGATCGTTCGCATTGAAAAACGCGCCCTGCGTATCAACCATCAAATTGCAAACGGTCATGAAGCAAGCCTTACCAGAAAGGACCGCAACTTCCTTGCCGCTTACCAACGCGCAAGAAAAATGAATCTCTTATCGGAAGCCCCTCCGGACGTACTGACGCAATTTTCGACCGAGTCGCTTGAAAAGATCGCACGCGCCGAAAGTAACGCGCAATATGAAAAAATGCTGGAAGAAGCACTTGACCGCATAGAAGAAACCGAAGAAATGGGAGGTGTGGAAGCATGAAAAACCGTAAGCAAATAAAGCTTTGGGCTTTGTGGATTGTTTTGGCGGCTTTGGCGATCGTGTTTATCATCATCAAGCGCGATAGCTTCTCTTCCTTCATTTCCCTCGCCTTCCGCGTTTTTCGCCCCGTGATCATCGGTGCGGTCATCGCATATCTTTCAAACCCCATTTTCCGCATGTTTGAGGGCTACGTATTTGGCGGCATTCGCTCCTTCTCTTGGCGCCGCACCCTCTCCTTGATTGGAACCTATATCGTGCTCGCTTTGATTTTTGTCATTTTGGCGATGCTCATCATTCCTCAGCTTTTGACGAGCGTGCTCGACTTTTTAGAAAACTACGAAACACTCCTTGCAACGGCTTTGGAAAACATCAACGGCTTTTTGGCACAGATCAACACGACTCTTGGCTTAAAGATCCCCTCTGTTAAGCCCGAAACCTTGAAGCAGGCACTGGACAAGCTTGTTGCCAGCATTAACGTTGAAGGAATTATGGACCGTCTGCTTTCGGGCAGTACCATCCTCGTTATTTTTGAATATATCGGCGATACCTTCTTTATTTTGACCGATATCATTTTCGGGCTCTTTATTTCCATTTATCTGCTTGCAGGTAAAGAAAGAATTTATGCACAGGTCATGCGTATGCGTAAGGCACTCTTCAACAACCGCATCAACGAACGCATCACCCGTATTTGTACCATTGCGGATGAATCCTTTGGCGGATTTTTGCGCGGCAAGATTTTGGACTCCACCATTGTTGGCGTAATGGTCTATATCATCATTTCGATCATGCAGGTTCCTTATTCGCTTTTGATAGCAGTTGTGATTGGAATTACCGATATCGTTCCCGTGGTTGGACCTTGGATCGGTGTCATTCCCTCGGCAGTCATCGTGCTTTTAACAGACCCCATTAAGGTTATCCCCTTCCTCCTCTGCATTCTCGTTGTTCAACAAATCGACGGTAACATCATCGCCCCCAAGATCCTTGGTGAAAATACCGGTGTCAGCTCACTGTGCGTTATGATCGCCATTACCGTTATGGGCGCAATTTGGGGCTTGGCAGGCATGGTGCTGGGCGTTCCCTTCTTTGCCACCATTATTGAACTGACCAACGAATTCCTCAACAAGCGGTTGGAAGCCAAGGGCTTGCCCACCGAAATTGAAGAGGAAGCAGAAAGAAAGAAAAAGCCGAAATTTGTAAAAGAAAAAATCAGTCTTTCCGACGGTTGCGGCCCCTTGACCGCGCAGGAAAGAACACGTTTGCTGGCGTTTTCCCTTGCAAACAAATATGATTTGTATTCGACACCCGGCAATGCAACCGTTGCCGCTTGCGTTGGCGAATACCTTGCAGCAACAACCCCTGAAGCAGAGTTTGTTGAACCGATGGACGCCGTTGCAGAGGAGACCGCAGCAGCCGTTTCAGAGGAGACCGAGGCAGAACAATTGACAACAAACCAAGACTAACTCATTTTTCCCCCGGAGGTTTTTATGAACCAAGAAAGCTTAAACAGAAAGGGCGGCATCACCGTTCAAACCGCCCATATATTCCCCGTTATTAAAAAGTGGCTCTATTCCGAAAAGGACATCTTTTTGCGCGAGATCATTTCCAACGCATGCGATGCCGTTACCAAGCTGCGCCGCCTTGCCTCGCTCGGGCAATACGATGGAGGCGATGAGGTCTACCGCGTAGACGTTACCCTTGATAAGGATGCCAAAACCCTGACAGTCAGTGACAACGGCATTGGCATGACTGCCGATGAGCTTGACCGCTACATTTGCCAGATCGCTCTTTCGGGCGCTCTTGAATTCGTTGAAAAATACGAGGGTGAGAACAAAAACAACGGCATTATCGGTCACTTTGGTCTTGGATTTTATTCCTCGTTTATGGTCAGCGACCGCGTAGAGGTGATCACCAAGTCCTATACCGATGCTCCTGCAGTTTATTGGAACTGCAATGCCGACGGCGAATTTGAAACCGCCGCAGGTGCGCGTGACAGTCACGGTACCACCGTTGTGATGCACATTTCCGACGAGGAGATCGCTTATCTCGAAAAAGAAAAGATCGAGGAGATCCTTGAAAAATACTGTGCATTTATGCCTGTTGAAATTTATTTTTCTGTCGGCGATGATACAGAGAAAAACGATGACGAGACACCTGCTCCCATCAACGATACCACTCCCCTTTGGCTCAAAAATCCCTCGGATTGCACCGAGGAGGAATACAAGGAATTTTACCACAAGGTATTTCACGATTGGCGCGATCCCTTGTTCTGGATCCACGTCAATGCCGATTATCCCCTCAACTTCCGCGGCATTCTCTATTTCCCTCGCATCACCAACGAGTTTGAATCGATCGAGGGTCAAGTAAAGCTTTATTACAATCAAGTATTCGTTGCTGACAACATCAAAGAGGTCATTCCCGAATATCTGTTGATGCTCAAGGGCGTTCTCGATTGCCCCGAGCTACCGCTGAATGTTTCGCGCAGCTATTTGCAAAACAACACTTACGTTTCCCGCGTATCGGCGCACATCACCAAAAAGGTTGCCGATAAGCTGAACAGCCTTTGCAACCTCTCCCGTGAGGAATATGAAAAGGTTTGGAACGATATTCGCACCTTTGTGGAATACGCCTGCATGCGCGACCGCAAATTCTATGACCGCGTTAAGGATTCCTTGCTGCTCGAATTGACCGACGGCTCCTTTGTGACTACCGCCGAGTATTTGGAAAACGCGAAGGATAAGCACGAAAACACCGTTTACTACACCTCTGACAAGGCCGCCCAGGCACAGTATATTGCTATGTTTTCTGCCGAAGGCATTCGCATTGCCGTTTGCCAAAAGCCCTTGGATGCGCAGTTCCTTTCCACCCTTGAAATGTATGATAACACCGTGAAATATTTGCGCATCGATGCAGATATTGCATCTGCTCTCAAGCAAGGCAATGATACCGTCACCAAGGAAGATCTCGTTGCCCTCTTCCAAAAGGTTAGTGGAAACAACGAGCTCAAGGTGGAGTTTGCAACCTTGAAGGATGCAAGCGTTCCCACGCTCATTACCCTCTCCGAAGAGTCCCGCCGCATGGATGAAATGCTCAAGCTTTATGCCATGAACGGCATGAATATGGGCATAGGCTCCTATCCGCAACAAATCACCCTTACGCTCAATCTCTCCTCTCCCCTAATTGCGAAACTCGAGGCAATGGAAGGCCAAAAGCAAGAGATTACGGCGGCATATCTTTACGGCTTGGCACAGCTTTCGCAAAAGAAGCTCTCTGCAGAGGAGCTGCAAAAATTCCTTTCGGACAGCTACACCGTTTTGGAACTTTTGTGATGAGGGATTTTGGCACCTACTCACCCGAGGCGGTCATTGCCGACAATTTGCGGGAATTGACCGAGAGAGCCGACTTGCTTGGCGAGCAGGAGATTGCACACCTGCGCGAATTGGCAATTGAGATTGCCCAAGGGGACGATCTTGCCGATCTGCTCTCCTCTCTCCCCTATTCTCGCGTTTCTTTGGCAGAACCAACTGCCGACACCCTAACAAACAACCAAAAAATGCTTTGCAGCTCCCGCAAAATTTTGGGGGCACGCCAATGTATGCTGCTCTGTCAAGCACTTTACGAGGAGCTGCAGCATCGTGGACCGCTTTTGCCGGTGCTCTTTCCCGATTTGGAAGAGATTGCACCGCATGCCACAGGACGCATTGTATATCAGCGAAGCAGCTATGCCGACGATGCTTACCTTGCTTTTGCCAACCTTGTGGGCAATACTGCGCGTGCCGCCTATGCGCACACGTTTCATGCCGCTTGCAAGGACGTTTACAACGGGCATTGCGAGTTTTGCATTCTCCCCATTGAAAACGCGGTAGAGGGTGAATTGATCGGCTTTGCTAAGCTGATTGCGCAATATGACCTTAAAATTGCCGCCGTTTGCGATATTGCAGGTGCAGACGCTTCACGCAAAACGCGCTTTGCTCTGTTGCGCCGCAATATCCTTCCGCTTCTTTCCCACAGTACGGAACGTGACGGATATTTTAGATTTTCGCTCCCCGGCGACCTCTTTGAATCGGTAAGCGACGTTTTGAGCGCGGCAAGCTTTTTTGGCCTTTCCTTCCTCTCGGCAAACACGCTCCCCATTGATAAGGAAGGCGTTTTTGCCTGCATCAATTTAACACTTGCAATTGGCGGCGGAGATCTTTATCCGTTTTTACTCTATCTTGCAACCGTCGCTCCGCAATATACACCTATCGGTATTTATTCTCACATCAAACAGAAAGGATGATAAAATAATGGATCGTTTTACTTACACCACAAAGGGAGTTTGCTCCCGCGCTATTGAAATTGCAATTGAGGACGGCATCATTGCCGAGGTTCGCTTTGTTGGCGGATGCCACGGCAATACCCAAGGCGTTGCCGCTCTTGTAAAGGGTTATTCCGTAACCGAGGCGGTTTCTCGCCTTTCGGGCATTCGTTGCGGCATGAAGAGCACCTCCTGCCCCGACCAGCTCGCACAGGCACTTGCCGCATATCTTGAAAAGAATTGACATATTCTACTTTTGGCCACCTCTTAGGTTAACTACATCCTATTACTTGGAGGATCTTATATGAAAGAATTTTGGAACAACTATTACAAATGGCTTGGTGCCACCGCACTGAACGAAGCCGAAAAGGCAGAGTTGCGCGCCATTGAAGGCAACGAGGATGAGGTTGCTCTGCGCTTCTCCTCGAGTCTTTCCTTTGGTACTGCGGGCTTGCGCGGCACGATGAAGGTGGGACTGAACGCCATGAACGTGCACACCGTTGCACACGCTACGCAGGGTCTTGCAAACCTGATCGTGCGTGAGGGTCGCGCCGCCGACGGTGTTGCCATTGCCTGCGATAGCCGCCTCAACGCCCAAACCTTTGCCGAAACCGCAGCATCCGTGCTTGCCGCAAACGGCATCAAGGTTTATCTCTTCGATTCCCTGCGCCCCACCCCCGAGCTTTCCTTTGCTTTGCGCGAGCTCGGCTGTGTTGCAGGCATTAACATTACGGCTTCTCACAACCCCAAGGAATACAACGGCTATAAGGCATATTGGGAGGACGGCGCACAGCTCCCCCCCGAGCACGCCGACACGGTAGCCGCTGAGATTGCGCGCCTTGACATTTTTGCCGACGTGAAGAAAATGCCCCTTGACGAGGCACTAAAGAGCGGTCTTGTTACCATCATTGGTGAGGAAATGGACGAAAAGTATCTTACTCAAGTAGCGGCGCAAGCGGTCAATCCAGATGCGATCGCCGCTGTTGCGGATGAGCTCAAAATCGTCTACACGCCTCTGCACGGCACGGGTCACAAGCTCGTTCCCGCAATTCTTCGTCGCGTAGGATTGAAACATCTCTACACAGTAGACGAGCAAATGATCATTGACGGCAACTTCCCCACGGTCAAAAAGCCCAACCCCGAGTATCCCGAGGCGTTTGTCCTTGGTATAGAGGTTGCAAACAAGGTTGGTTCTAACCTTGTTATTGCAACCGACCCCGATGCCGACCGCGTAGGCGTTATGACACGCACACCCGACGGCTCCTTTGACACCATTACAGGCAACCAAATGGGTGCACTTTTGGTAGATTATATCATCACCGCATACAAAGAAACGAACACAATGCCCCATAACCCCTACGTTGTTAAGAGTATTGTGACCAGTGAGCTTGCCGCAAAGATCTGCGCCGCAAACGGTGTGAAGATGCACAACGTGCTCACGGGCTTTAAGTTCATTGGTGAGGTTATTAAAAACTACGAAAAGAGTGGCGACGGCAGCTTTTTGTTTGGCTTTGTGGAAAGCTACGGCTACCTCAAGGGAACTTATGCACGCGATAAGGATGCCGTTGTAACCGCTATGCTCATTTGCGAAATGACCGCTTACTATCAAGCAAAAGGCATGACTCTTTCGGATGCTCTTTCGGCTCTGTTTGAAAAGTACGGCTTCTGCCTTGAAAAGAACGTTGAGGTCTATATGGAAGGTCTTGACGGCCCCGCACGTATGGCGGCACTGATGGATGGACTTCGTAACAATCCCCCCACCGAGTTTGGCGGTGTTGCCGTAACGCTTGTA
>JAZRKS010000067.1:0-4639 GCA_045646445.1 Eubacteriales bacterium
GCTATCCCGTTAAGAATCTGGGACTTTCCTCGCTGTATTCTCATATTGCCATTGTTTCGCAGGAAACCTATCTCTTTATGGGAACGATTCTCGAAAACATCCGCTACGCGCGCCCCGATGCAACCTTTGAGGAGGTCGTTGAAGCGGCAAAGTGCGCGGGTGCACACGATTTTATTATGAAGCTTCCCGATGCTTATCATACACGCATCGGTTTTGGATATCAGGATCTTTCGGGCGGAGAGCGCCAGCGTGTGTCGATTGCGCGTGCTATCCTCAAAAATCCCAAGACCCTCATTCTCGATGAAGCTACGGCGGCGATGGATACCGCCACCGAGCGCAAGATTCAAGAAGCGCTTGCCCAGCTGATTAAGGGCAAGACCACCATTATGATCGCACACCGTCTTTCCACTCTGCGCGATGCCGACGAGCTCGTGGTGATTGAGCATGGCAAGGTAGCAGAGAGAGGAACACACAAAGAGCTGCTCCAAAAGGAAGACGGCGTTTATAAAAAACTGTTCACCCTGCAAGAGGAAGCCCTCAAGAACGCAGGCATCAGTGAGTAAGAAAGGAGAACCGATATGAGACCACCTATGGGCAGACCCCCATTTCCCGGAGGGGCATTTCCGGGCGGACGTCCCGATAAAGGACCCGCACGCACCTTGGCAGAGCTGTCGGTCACCGTTTGGCTCACCCCCGAAAACGCTACGTTCTACATCAAAAACGATTTTCTCTATATCAAGACCGATTCCTACGAGGGCAGGGCATTCCTTTGCCGTCAGTTCCCATTTGAATTGGAGTGGGAATTTATTTCCGTTATGAACGATGAGCAAACCGAGGTTGGCATTATCAAGTCGGTTGCGCTGTTTGATAAGGAGGGCGAGGAGCTGCTTCGCACCGAGCTTGCCCGCCGTTACTACGCCCCCGTAATTGACAAGATCCTTGGTGTTAAGGAGCGTTACGGCTTTTCCTATTGGCGTGTGCACACCGCCGAGGGCAACGTCAATTTTACCCTGCACGATACCTACCGTAGCATCATTCGCGCAGGCGGCGGACGCGTTGTTCTTTTGGACGTTAACGGCAACCGCTTTGAAATTCCCAACGTAGAAGCGCTTGACCGCAAGAGCTACAAAAAAATCGAGCTTTACCTTTGAGGTGTTGGCATATGAAAAAAACAAGAAAACCAACCCCCGAGGAGCAATTGCAAAAGCTTTCTCCCACGTTTGACAGCACCCGTGCGGTGGCGTACTTCTTTACGCAATTGGATCTGCGTGACCCACAAAAAAAGACCGAGAACGCAGTTCTTTTTGAGAGGGAAACGTTGACCGTTTGGCGTGGGGGAGAGTTGGCACTTTGCGAAAGGATGGAAAACCTTGAACGCGTCAGCCTTGGTCGCGGTGTTGGCTGCTGCTGGGTAGAATACACGCGCAAAGAGGACGGCGAGACCGTTTTGGTAGCGCGTGCCGATAACACGCAGCAGGCTCAGCTTGGCAAGGCAGTTAAAAAGGTCAACCGCTTTTTGCGCCAAGGCGTGCTTACCTCGGGTGACGAGGAAGCCGAAGATGGCGGCAAGATCTGCCCCAAGTGTCAAAAGCCCTATCCGCGCGGCTCACACGTTTGTCCGCGCTGTGCCTCCAAATCACGTGCCATTCGTCGCCTTTTGGGCATGGCGAGTGCCGAGTGGTGGCGCATTGCTCTCTCGGTCCTGCTCTTCTTCTTGAGCACGAGCGTTAGCATCGTTATCCCCATGATCAACCGCGATATGGTTGACCTTTACATTCAAAACACCGAAATCGAAGCAAGCAAAACCGTTCTTATCGGTTTTCTTGGCGTGGTGTTGTCGCTTTTGCTTGCCAATATTCTGCGCCGACTGATCGGCATGGCACGTGGGCATCTTTTGGCAATTGCGGGCAACAACTTGGTCGTGCGCTTGCGTGATACGGTGTTCCGCAAGATTCAGGAGCTTTCCATAGCCAAGATTTCGGCGCGTACGTCGGGAGACCTTATGAAGCACGTCAACGGCGACACGCAAGAGATCAAACGCTTCCTCGTTGACCAAATTCCCAATATGATCGAGCAGATCCTTCTTTTGGTCGGCATTTCGGCGCTGATGTTTGGTTACGATCCCTTAATGGCGGCGCTGATTCTCATTCCCATGCCGCTCGTAGCATTCTGTTTCCGCCTCTTTTGGCGGTTTATGCATTCCATGTTCCGCAAGCGTTGGGACGTCAACTCACGCGGCAGCGCCATTCTGCACGATATTTTCTCGGGCATTCGCGTTGTCAAATCCTACGGCATGGAAAAAAGAGAAGAGGCGCGCTTTGTCGGCATTGCCGAGCAGGAGAAAAATCTGCAGCTGCGCATTGAGCGTTTTTGGGCTGTGCTCATGCCCATTCTGCAATTTTTAATGGGCTTTGGCGAGTTCGTTTTGCTCTATTACGTCGGCACGCAAATGCTGGCAGGCAAAATGACGGCGGGAGAGATGTCGCAGTTCTCGTCCTACACGTCCATGATCTTCGGCCCCCTGATGGCGCTCATGCGCTTCCCGCGTATGTTTATGCACATGATGGTGTCTCTTACACGTGTTTATGACATCATCGATGAAAACGTTGACGTTGCCGACGGACACGAGCAAACGCTTGAAAATATTGAAGGCTACATCGATATCAATAACGTCTCCTTCGGCTATGCCGCAGGGGATGAGGTTCTCACGGGCGTTGATCTGCACGTCAAGCCGGGCGAGTTTATTGGGCTTGTCGGGCGTTCGGGCGTGGGAAAATCCACACTTATTAACCTTGTTATGCGTATGTACGACGTTGACGAGGGCTCGATCTGCATCGACGGTGTTGACGTGCGCAACATTTCGCAGGAGTCACTCCGCCGACAAATGGGCGTGGTATTGCAGGAGACCTTCCTCTTTACGGGCTCCATTTGGCAGAACTTGACCTACGCCAAGCCGAACGCCACGCGCGAAGAGGTCATCAATGCCGCAAAGATGGCAGGCGCGCACGAGTTCATCGTTCGTTTGCCCGATGGCTACAATACCTACGTTGGCGAGAGAGGGCACACCCTTTCGGGCGGTGAGCGGCAGCGTATTGCAATCGCACGTGCACTGTTGCACGATCCGCGCATTCTCATTCTCGACGAAGCTACTTCGGCACTCGATACCCAAACCGAAAAGCTGATTCAAGATGCTTTGGCATCGCTCTCATCGGGAAGAACCACCATCGCAATCGCACACCGACTCTCTACGCTTCGCAACGCCACGCGCCTTGTGGTGCTCAACGAGGGCAGCGTTGCCGAGGTCGGCACACACGATGAGCTGATGGCAAAAGAGGGCATTTACTACGGCCTTGTTATGGCACAACGAGAAATGACCAAAATGAATTAAAAAACAGAACGCCCGTGCGATTTCGCACGGGCGTGTTGCATTTATTTATGCTTTTGTTGCTGTGTTCTTTTTCTCTACCGCTCTCTCATAGAGGATTTCGGTTGCAAATGCCAGTTTGGTAATGACGTTTTGCTTGGTGGGGTAGCAGTAGAAGGAATCGTTATCCACCGAAATTTCAAAGCAATCCTCGGGCTTGACATATACCCAATCGTATTCAATGTGCAAGCTGTTGTTTTGAATGGGCAGGCGTTGCGTGCGGTAATCCGCGCCGCGGTAATGACCGGTCAGAATAAATCCGTTTTCTTCATCGTGCGTAATTTTTCCGGGGCCGATGTGGTCGAACTTCCAACAACGAGGCTGCGTATAAACGTCTACGTCATCCGCGAAGGAGTATTCTCCGCGTTCAATTTCTGCCTTGACCTCTTCGCGTTCCCACAAATACCAATCGGGAACGTGCGAAAATTCGGTCTCACCCTCGGTGGCCTTCAATTCGCCATTCTCGCAAAGCTCCCACTTCTTGCCGCAAGAGGTGCAAAAGATGTGTGTGCCTTCACTTGCCATGGTTTCCTTTTTGCAGTGTGGGCATTGGTAAAGAATCTTGTGCAGTCCTTCCGCGCGGTAGGGCTCGGTAATGAGAATGTTGTTTTCCTTTTGATATTTATACTCATCGTATTGGAGTGCTTTTTTGATGTGCTCGTTGATCTCGTCAACGCTCATTCTCTCAATCTGCTCGGGTGTGAGCGTAAGCGTTGCTACGGTGTGGAGCGGAACCTTGCGCTTTTTGCGGAAGTTCCAAAAAGGGGAGTGCAAATGGTTGCCGTGGTGCACAATGGTGACAACGGGCACCTTTGCACGCTTAACGAGTGCGCCCATCGAATCGGGCATGTAGGATGTAATGCCGCAAGGGGAGTAGCGCGCCTCGGGATACATGCAAAGCACGTCGCCTCTCTTGAGTACGTGATAAATGGATTTGATGAGAGCCAAATCGGTGATGTACTTTCGTGTGCCTATGGCACCGATCAGCTCCATCAGCCACGGGCGGCGGTAAAAACCGTCAAGGGCGACTACGTTGTTGACTCTGTGGGGAGTGGTAATGAGAGCAGTCAGCTCAAAATCAATAAAAAATTGATGAGCGGAAAGGATCATATAAGGGGGCTTGAGCCCATCCATACCAACCTTTTCAATTTTATACTTTTTGCCAATGAGCATTATTTTGGAAAGAAGCCAAATCAGCCAAACAAAGAACATCGG
>JAZRKS010000068.1:0-20409 GCA_045646445.1 Eubacteriales bacterium
GGATGAGCATCGGTATAGTTCTTGCCCTGATAGATTTTGCTTGCCGCTACACGGTCGCAGAACATTTCTTTGACGTAGCGCATCGGCATTTTGACGGGCTCATACATTTTTGTGGCGGTGTTGATGTCATTCCAATATTCAAAGTGGTGGCGGTTGCGCCCTTTGTGGTGCATCCACGCATAGGAGCAGCCAAAGAGCTCACGCTCGCGCTCGTTGGGGCTCCTTGTGCCTTGGTAGTAGCGCGCGCCGGGGATAAACTCGGTGGGAGAATATTTGGAGAGGTCGTGAAAAAGCCCTTGCCAGCCAATGCCTGCGCGGAAGCAATGCGCAATGACGCGGTGACGGTGGCGTGTGATGGTGGCAAAATGCAAAAACGGATGGGACATTGCGGCTCTCCTTTCTCTTTTCCTTGTTATATCATAGCACATTTTGAGGGGAAAGTCAAGATGTTTTTGCGTCCGATAATCACTCGTTCTCGGGAGCACCAAGGCACTCCCCTACCGCTTGATTTTTACATACGGAAATTTGTTCGTTTTCGGGCGATTCGTGAGTCGCCCCTACAATGAATTTTAGAATACTCCGTAGGGGCGATTCACGAATCGCCCGTTTTTATACCCAAAAACCGCCGAGAGCGACTGTTTAGTGCTCTCGGCAATTGATTTTTTATCCTTCTTCGCTGGGTGCAAATCGAATTCTCTCCCCTGCCCACTTCTTGCGGACTGCGGTGTGGTGCCAGAGGTTGATAAGGGGGAAAACAGGGATTGCGACAAAGAAGACCCATTTGGGGGGCATTGCAATGAAAAACATAATGACGTAAAGGATTGTAAAAATGATGCACTCGTTGCGGAATTGTTTTGTTTTTGCGAGCGCCTTGAAATCAGCCTTGCGATCGTACTTCTCGGCACCCAAAGCATTCAAAAACTCTCTGCGTGCCTCGGCGTTTCTTGCGTGAGGGATACAAATAGCAAGACCGTTTGCAAATGGCAAGCAGATGCGGATAAAAACGTTTGTTGCATAAGCACCGGAAACAGGATTGCCCATAATAGCATTGAAAATGGTTGCAAAAAGAGTAACTCCCAGCAAATTCAACAGCATAACGCTACCAATTAAGAGGGCTGCGTTAATTAAAAACAGTTTTACAGGTTTCATTTAATAATCCTCCTTGTGTTTTAGAGATTCAATGTGGGCATGAAGCTCGTTTGCGATGCGTTTTTTTAAAACCTTCCACCTACACACAATAACGTTTCCTTTTATACATTCTCCAGTTATGATAGACATTATATCTCCATTCATAAAGAATGCATCTGCGTAAGAATGGTCAAGCACCAAGCAGTGATACTCTTTATCTCGAGGCGGAAATTCAGGAATTGCGTATTCACTATAATTTTTATAATCCATTCGACGGGGTCCATGACGCACGCCAATGCCGGGGAGTAATTCTCCGGGCAAAGATCTATGAATGTGATACTCGTGGTCATTCACTAACAAAAACATTCTAAGGACAGGAAAAGGAATATCGACAAAATGGATGAATAGCTTTTTTTCATTTGTTTGAACCTCAATGTCGGCAAGCTCTTCCACCCCTCTTAAGGACATAAACGGTGCGCGATGAAAATGGAAGGAATATCCATTTTTGCGGCATATACACCATATTGTAAAATACTTAAAGGGCTTGCCAATAAAAAAGCAAAGTCCAGGTAAGACATTATCAATAATGAAGCGCATAAGCAGGAGACCCACCCAAATTGATAGCAAAATAATAATAGGCCAATGATATCCGTTTGCAAAGAAGCCATTGGTTTGCCAAACCAGGCGCAGTTTTCTAAAGCCTTCGGGATCAAAATTGGAAATTAAATTGGAAACGAAGATAGCTATCAGTATGCTGACAAATAACAATATGGGGATGATAATGAGGAGCATCCCTTTTGTTTTATTGGAAAGCTTTTTCTTTTTCATACGAAATCCCCCTTTTTGCTGTATCATAATTGCTTACGCATTATTATTTTCTACGTTCTCTAATAATGCGAGTAACTCATCGGCAAACATAATTTCGTAAATTTCAATTCGGTCGCCGGCTTTGATATAGTTGATTTGGTGATCGGTATAGGTAATCAATTTGGGGCGTGGATAGATCAGGAGAACGTTCTTTTCTCCCGATTTGTTTTCGTTTTCGGTCGAAAGATGTAGTTTTGCACGTTGAATTCTTGTTTCTCTGCGATATTCTCGTGCGAACTCCGGTTCTGTGCCAGAATTGTTTTCCGTACGATAGAAAAGTTTATCTTTATATCGAGACTCAACATAATATCCAAGCTTTGTTTTTTCAATATTCCAACGGCTATTTGCCGAAAAGAAAGAGATTACACTTACATTAACGGTTTGGGTTGGCGTTTGTATAATAAAGTTGGGCTCCCCTTGCTTGCGTTTCACAGAAAGAATCGGTTTTAGAAATGTAATTTTGATATTCCCTTGATTAAAATCCTTGAGCATGGATTTAAGCGCAGAAAGTTTTACAATGTACCAAACAAATTTGTAAAGCACGAAAGCTGCAATAATTGAAAAAAGCAACCCAAAAACGAGCGTATATGCTAATATGTACATAAAATGCTCCTTTCCTTTTTGGTTTGATAAGAATCAATAAAAACGAGGCCGCGATTCGTAAACGATCATTTCTTCACGTTCCTTTTTGCCAATGTTCCAAAAAATGCGGTATATTGCCAAAACCCCAATTAAATAGAGAATTAAGTATGGTAAATAGGCACCGATGTAGGCAAAGAAATCAGCAGGAACAAAGTTTAAATCTTGTCTTATTGCTTCTATTCTACCTGTCCAAACAACATAGGTTTGCTCAAACAAAAACGTTGGAAGAATGCTTAACATACCCGTACTGTTGACGTGTCCTAAAGTAAACAAGCACACAATAAGGCGAAGTATTTCGCCCGGTAAAACCAATAAAAGGCCTTGCTTTAACCAATCGTATTTGTTGTTGGAATCCCGATAATGAGTTGGAACTCTTCTTTTGAAAAAGAAAGCAGTTATTCCCAACGATACGGCAAAAACACCGATAACAAGTAAAATAATAAAAACAACTACATTGTTGTTAATCGACGGAAGAAGTGTTTTTAGAAAAGCAGAAACCAAAAAGGCAGCAATTAAATTTGAGACACACGTAATAATTGCGTACAATACAATTTGGCCTTTTGTTATTTTCGTTTTTGACATTATAGCTTTCCCTTTCTTTCAAAGACGTACCAACACGGTTCGTAGCCGCCGTAGGAGTAGTCTCCCGATTTGTGCTGCACAAGTAAATACTCTTTGTTACCAAAGGTTTTGACGATATACTCCTCTGCTGTTAAGGAAGTTCTGTTGAGGACAAGTCCTTTGGTATAGTGCAAAATGCGGTTTGTCTTTTTGCCGCCTGCATCACCGCGGAAGGTTTTGACGCACATTCCGCGCGGTAAAAAGGTTATTTCAACGGTGGCAAGATGCTTTTTTGCCGTGTGCTGTCGGGAAGGATGAAAATCCTCTGAATCATGCACAAAATCTACAACGTGCCACACGCCGCTCACCTGCGGATCTTCTACAAACGGATAGTCAACCTTATCCACATACGGGCGAACTTGCTCCTCGCTATATGCAACGGTATCGACTTGACGGTATAAAACCGGAAAAATATCGTTTCGGTAACCCGGACGATCCTCGGCGGAAAATTGGATAATCATATAATGCTCGCCGTTTTTGCGCATGGTTTTGTATGGATTTGGCACAGAAGAGCTATACCGCCCCGATGCGGTATAAAGAACGCCCTTTGTCCAAAAATACGTCCAAACAGGGGCACCACCGGGCAGAAAAATGAGTTCTTGAAAGATGGTTCTTGGCGGAAGCTCTACTACCGACTCGATATCCTCTTCGTCGCGCAAAAGTCCGCAAAGCTCCCACTTGCCCACCACCTCGGGGTCATCGGTAAAGGGCAAATTGAGCAGTTCGAACAGATTTCCCTTTTGCCCGTTCTCTACAAACAGTCCGTCTATGGTTTGCACCTGCCCTTGAATTTCCTCTACCGAAGAAAGAAGCGTCTCTTTTTTCTTTTTGAGTATTCGCTTCTCTTCTTCCTCGGTGGCAATCAGTAATTTTTTGATTTCCTGCAAAGAAAACCCGAGCTCCTTATAAAATACGAGCTTTTTGTATTTTTCTACGGCCTCGGGCGAGTAAAAGCGATACCCCGTTGCTTCGTCGACAAAGTCTGCTTTGAGGACACCCTCATCATCGTAATAGCGCAACGTTCTTGCGCTGACCTTACACACTTTTGCAAAGTCACCTATTTTGATCACTTTACCACCTCCTTTTCCACCATTATAACATTACAGTTAACTGTAAAGTCAAGACCTTTTGGCGAAAAAATTTGAACTTTTTTCATTTTTTGGAAAATCTTTTGGGCGTTTGTGGGTTTCTTTTAATCCTATTATATCATCATTTGATTGTTTTGTCAATAGGGTTTTGAATTTTTCTTTGCAAGTGTAAACATTTTCATATTTATCTTGACATTGGCGCGTAAATCATCTATAATAAAGGTAGTATAAAAAATGGAGACTTTTATGAGAATTTTATTAGCCTATACATCTAAAAACGGCAGTACCGCTTCTTGCGTCCAGCGGCTTGCATCGGGACTTTCGGGGCTTGACGTCACCGCTTGCGACCTTGCAAAAGAGGCTCCCAACGCCGCTGAATTTGATATGGTGATTGTGGGTGCGGCTGTGCATCATCACCGCTTCCCCGCCCCTGTGCGCCACTTTTTGCGCGAGCAAAAGGACGTGCTGAAGAAAAAGAAGCTCGGGTTGTTCCTTTTGTGCGGCATTGCCGAGGAGCAAGTGTATTATATGGAAAAGCTCTTCCCAAAAGAATTGCGCGAGGTCGCGTTTGAAATTTCTTTTTGGGGCGGCAGCTTGCGCTATGACGGACTGAAGTTTTGGGATAAGTTCTTTGTTTGGAATTTGCGCTCTCAAATTGTGGAAGCCGACATGAGCGAGGGTGAGTACATTGCCTCAATGCCGGGGCTGCTCCCCGAGAATGTGGACAGAATGGCTTCGATGGCGCGAAAGAAGCTTTTTTGCGATTGAGAAAATAAAAAATAATATTTCGCCCAAAATGCGGTAAAATATTATAAAAAAGTGTTGACAAACAAAACAAAGTGTGCTATAATATCTTGGTGAGTGAAAATGACCCATTAGCTCAGATGGCAGAGCACATGACTTTTAATCATGGTGTCCGGAGTTCGACTCTCCGATGGGTCACCAAAAAAAGCAGGTACTACAACGTAGTACCTGCTTTTTTTGACGCTTTTTTCACGAGTTGAACTCCGCCGATTTTCGTTTTCGAAAATTGGCATAACCTGCGCTACCGTGTCTTTGGCAAACTGCTGAATATAAGCGCAGGTTTGCGTTCTGACTCTCCGATGGAGCACACCGCAATGCGGCGGCTCGCCCGTCGCATTGCTGGAGTTCGCATCCTCGCCGCAGAGCAGCGGCCGCTCGCGAGCCGATGGCAAGGCGAAGGATATTCGCACTTTTGCGAACCTCTCCTCCCCGCAAATGAATAATGCTAAATGAAAGCGCATGTTTAATCCTGCCTCTCCAACGGGAATGCTGTTTAGAACAACCCTTCCGACTCGCTCCGCCCGCCACCTCCCCTTGCACAGGGGAGGCATTGGTTAGATACCTGAATCGCGGGCTCCTTCCGTCAGCCTACGGCTGCCACCTCCCTCCCGGAGGGAGGCCTATGAAACGTTTGCCCACACGTTGTGCTCTAACTCTCCAATGGAAAAGAAAAACGACAGAGATTTTCTCTCTGTCGTTTTTTATTAGCGTTTATGTGAGATGAATTCGAAATATAAAGCGTCTCCGTCGGGGTGTGTAAAGGAAAAATCAAAGCCCGCCCCTGCAAATGCCTTTTGACTTGCAATGTTACTTGGAAAGATAACCGCTCGCGCAAGATCTATCCTCTCACCTAAAATAGTACTGGAGTTTGACAACAGTTCTTTCAAAATTGCTTTGCCATGCCCTTTCCTTCGCTCGGTTGGAGCAATGATAAATTCGGACACAGTAAATTCATTTTGCGGTGACTTTGCAATTGCAATAATCGCTATTGGCTTTTGGTCTGTAGATATAACTTTGAACCAAAAGTTTTCGTTGAGTCGCGTATCCTCTTCACTCATCCAATAGGTATAGAACGCTTCAAATCCATCATCGCAACCTGTGCTTTTGATAGCTTCATCATCCAAAAAAGATTCTACTATCTCTCGGTAATCCTTAGAATAATCTACCCAGCCGTATTTTAATTTTTTCATCACACCGGTGTTTTACGGATTCTCTTTTTCATTTGCATCAAATCTTTCAGCATTTTGAGGGTGTCGCGGATGATGCGGACCTTGGATTCGCCGTGGTTGATGACGCGTACGGGAATTTCAACGATCTTCATTTTCATTTTGACTGCCCACAAGATTGCCTCAAAGTCGAAGGCAAAGCTGTTAACCTCGCAACGCGAGAAGATCTTCTCTGTTGCTTCTCCTGTGAACGCCTTGCATCCACATTGGGAGTCGGAAAGCTTAAAGCCGCCTGCAATGCAGAGCACCTTGATATACACCTTGGACATGATTTTACGCAGGAATGTGTAGCCCTCGTATCCCGATTTATCAAGGTTGCGGGAACCAATGACAAGATCGGCATTGGGATTTGCCTCGAATGCGTCGGCTACCTTTTTGATGACCTCAACGCCATAGGCGAGGTCGGCATCGGTGAACATACGCACGTCTCCCGTTGCCGCAAGCATTGCGGTGCGAACTGCACAGCCCTTGCCTTGGTTCTTTTCGTAACCGATGACACGAACATTTGGCAAATTGAGAGCGCGAACGGTTTCATCGCAGCCGTCCTTACTGCCGTCGCTGCAAAAGATAATTTCATAGTCCTCAAAATTTGCTTGCATATATTCGGAAAGCGTTTTTGCGGTAGATGCAATCACGCGGTTCTCGTTATACATTGGGATACAAACCGAAATTTTCATTGTCATTCTCCTTTTTTATAGATAAAAATATCAAAGTCAAGCTCTGTTGTAAGAGACTCAATAGCATCAAGCTTTGCGCGGTCTGCCTCGGACGTGCGCCAATAATAAGGCGTCATAGAGAAGAGCGCATCAATGATTTCCCTGCCCTCAACGGTAACGGTATAGGTCAAGCGCTCACGGTCGATCTCCTGCATTTGGTTAGGAAGGTCAGCTCTGCCGGGATTGAGATAGGGATTTTCGTAGAGAACCTCCTTGAGCCCCATCAGGTGTCGCTCACCTGCGCCCACAAGAATAAGGTAGCCGTTCTCTTTCAGTACGCGCGAAAATTCACTCTCGCAACAGGGGGCAAACAGATTGGTAACGGCATCGCAGGTTGCATCCCTGACGGGAAGTGAAAAGATACTGCCCACCGCAAACGCGGCACCTGTTGCGCTCTGCTTTGCCTGCTTGGCGGCGGCATCAACGCCCGCGCGTGAGAGATCTACACCAAGAACGGCACAGTCCTCATTTGCCATGCGGTTGGTGTAATAGCCCTCACCGCAGCCTGCATCGAGCACGGCTTTTGTACCAAGCTTTTGCAATATGCTATTGATTTTGTTGGAAAGCGGCTCGTAATACCCCGCCCCCAAAAATAGCTTGCGTGCGGCAATGGCATCTTTCAAATCTCCCTCACCGTCGCCGGGACGGGTGAGGTTGAGATATCCGCTACGGGCAAAATCGTAAGAGTGCGTGCGCACACCCGTGCAGCGGCAAGATCTGCCGCTCTCATCCGCCTGCATTGCGGCGGCACAAACGGGACAGCGCAACATTGCAAAATGCGTACTCTTCACGGTCAATCCTCCAATGATTGTGTCTTTTCGCGCATTTCTTGCGCAGATTTCAAAATACTCAATTCAAACCAGAAGGTAGAGCCCTTGCCTACCTCACTCTCAACACCGTAGGTGGCGTTGTGCAACTCGAGCACGCCCTTTACAATGGAAAGTCCAAGACCTGTGCCGATCATGGCGCGGCGGTGAACCTTATCGACCTTGTAGTAGCGATCCCAAATTTGCGAGAGCTCGTTTTTGGCAATACCTTGACCCGTGTCGCTGACGCTGATGCGCACGCGTCCGTTGTTGACGGATTGCACCACGGTAACGCTGAGGTCCTCGCCGGTATAGTTTATGGCGTTATTGATCAGGTTATACAACACCTGCAGGATCATAGAACGGTCGGCAAAAACGCTGACGTGCGGTGTAGCCGCTTCAAAGGTGATGTGGTAGCCCTGATGTGCGGTAAAGGCATCGTAGCGCATCATAACCTCCCCGACCGCGGCGGTCAGGTCGAATTCCTCAAACATGGTCTTGCGCGAGCCGGATTGAATTTTGGAAAGATCCAAAAGGTCGTTTACAAGCTCGGAGAGGCGTGTGGTCTCATCGATAACGACCTGAATGTTTTCGGCAGAATTTTCGCCGGGGATATCGCGCATGACCTCGCTGTAGCCCTTGATCATAGTCAGGGGTGTGCGCAAATCGTGCGAAATGTTGGCAATGAGCTCCTTTTGCAGTCGGTCAAGACGGGAAAGCTCGTAGGAAGCATAGTTCAGCGTTTTTGCAAGCTCGCGCGTTTCGCGATATCCGCCCTCACCCGAGAAGTCAACGTCGTATTTTCCGTGTGCCAGCTGCTTTGCCGACTCGTTCATTTTAACAAGCGGCGCGGAAATGTGGCGGTACAGATAAAATACCATAAAGCCCGCGCAGATCAAAAGAATGACAAGGATCCAAAGGAACTGCGTGCGCAAAATTTGCACGGTGGTGGAAAGAGGCTGCATGTTGGCATTTAGGACGATGAGATAAATGCTTTCATCCTGTGCCTGCACCAATTGAAGATGCACAAGACGAATGCCCTTTTCCTGTTCTTGATCCCCTTTTCCCGAATTAAAAATGGGCCAATTGCGATTATCGACCTCGACACCGCCAAAGCTGAATTTGCCTGTAAAGCTGCCTGCATTTTCGGCGGCAAGATCAAAATATTTGGTCAATTGGGTTGGCGGCAGATCGATGCCTGCCTGCCCCGTAGCATCTACGTTGACGATTGTTGTTGCCTTATTTTTGCTTTCTATGCGGTAGATAGCAACGCTCATAACACCGTCGAGCGCTTGATCGTATGCGTGAAGGTCAAGGTCATCTTGGTTGATGTGCAGGGAGAGTGCCTGCGCGCTGTGCTGCATTTCGCGACGTTTGATCAGCTCGTAAAAGTTGTTTAAAAGATAAACCTGAAACACCCACGTAACAAGTAGCGCAATGGCAACGAATACCGTAAAGTAAGCAATCAGCTTCCAACGGATACTAACGTTGGAGCGGATTGCTTTCAAGTTGATTTTTTTCATAATTCCTCAAAGCGATAGCCAACGCCACGCAGGGTAACGATGTAATTGCTGTATTTGCCAAGGCTCTTGCGCAAAAGCTTGATATGGGTATCGAGCGTACGCGCATCGCCAAAGAAATCGTAGCCCCAAACCTCGCAAAGCAGTTTTTCACGCGAGAGCGCGATATTGCGGTTGGAAAGCAGATAGAAGAACAGATCGTATTCCTTGGGAGACATGTCGATGCGTTCACCGTCAATAAAGACAAGACGTGCGGTTACATCGGCACGCAGACCACCGTTATCAAGCTCGATAACAAGGTTGGGCTTGTGCGCTGCAACGTCGGTCGCGGTAACGGTTTTGACACGCTTCATAATTGCTTCGATGCGCAGCATCAGCTCCTTGGGCGAGAAGGGCTTGATAACGTAATCGTCGATGCCAACCTCAAAGCCGTTGATACGGTCATACTCTTCACCGCGTGCAGAAAGCATAATGATGGGCGTTTGCGCAATTTTGCGAATCTCGCGGCATGCCGAAAAGCCATCCAGCTCGGGCATCATAATGTCCATAATGATCAGGTCGTATTCATTTTTGCGGCAAAGCAGAACGGCCTCCATACCGTCACCTGCCTCGGTGACCTTGTGTCCGTCGAATTCTGCATATTTGCGAATAATAGAGCGAATGCGAGATTCGTCATCTACAACCAAAATGTGATACATTTGATCTCATCCTTTCCAAAAGAAGTTTTATTTTTGGTTATTTTTAATGCGGTCGGGAACGTACTCCTGCAGGGTCAGCGTGGATACGATGGTTTCCCCCTTGCGGTCGGCAACAATGGTCAGGGTGTCCCCTACCTTGCAGCCCTTGAGCAGCTCCTTGACCTCGGCAATCGTTTTCACCTCAACGTTATTGACCGAAAGAATGCGGTCGCTGTTTTTGAGGTCGGTTGCATATATAGATTCTACCACATAAACCCCCACTTTGTCAATGCCGTAAAAAGCGTGGTATTGCTTTAAATTTTCCTCGGTGATATCCAAAAGCGTCAAGCCGTGGTCAATTACGCCGCGCACGTAGCCGTATTGCATTAGATCCAGCTGAACGGGATAAGCGGAATCGATCGGAATGGCAAAGGCAAGACCTTCCACACCGCTGGCGGAATACTTGGAGCTGACAATGCCGATGAGTTGACCGGCAAGATTGAAAAGTCCGCCGCCCGAGTTGCCGGAATTGATAGCGGCATCGGTTTGGATCAAGGTCATTTCGGTTCCGTCACTTGTAACAACGGTGCGCTCGGTTGCGCTGATGTAGCCAACGGTCACCGTTCCTCCAAGCGTTCCCAAAGGGTTGCCAATGGCAACTACCTGCTCGCCCGCAACAAGGTCTGCGCTGTGTCCCTGCTCAACAAAGGTCAGGGGCTCGCTTGCAAAAATCTTGAGCACTGCCAAATCACTCAGCTCGTCACTGCCCACAAGCGTTGCCGTGTAAGTATTGCCGTTGCGCAGGGTGACTGTAATGGTGGTTGCACCGTCGATTACGTGGTGGCAGGTTAGAATATATCCTTCGTCCGAGATAATAACGCCACTGCCCGCGCCGGTGGTGGTTATGGGATTGCCAAAGGGAGAATTGCCCTTGATGGTAACGTCGATTACAACAACGGCATCCTGCACCTTGTGAACCACGCCGGAAACTGCGTAGGCATCCTCACCCGCGGAGCCAAAAATGGAGGGGTTGGGTTCGGGGCGTGCGATTTCGCTTTGGGGATCGTCACACAAAACGTCCTCGGTGGTGATATCCTCTTTGGAATCGATAATATACTGACCGACAAGACACATAGCGCCGATAGAGCCTACAAAGCCTGCTACCAAAGAAAGCACAACACACAAAATGACCACAAAAACCGACGGTCTGCGGCGGTGTGCGTGCCGCCACGCGCGAAGCTCGGCACGGTGTTGACGGCGAGCCTCACGCTCGCTGATGGGATACTCAGGGATTTGCGCCTCTGCGTCAAAGCCGAATTGACCGGCCTCGCGCGCATAAAGCTGATCCGCCTTCGGCTCACGGGAATTCCCCTCAAAGGAATACGGATTTACGTTGGGCGCATACTGCTGAGCGTTGTAATCATACGGTTGCTGCGCATTTCTGCCATATTGGCTTGCCATTGGATCATACTGTTGAGCATTTTGATCATATTGTTTTTTAGCGTTATAATCGTATTGATTTCCCTGCTGCTCATACTGATTTGTGTTGTAGTCAAAATAAGGGTTTTCAAATTGTTCTTTGCGTTTTTTCATGAATGTAAACACCTCAAAGCACGGTACTGGATTTTATAACGCTATTTTATCGCTTTAATGTGACAATCACTTGACGGCGCAAGAAAAAAAGATTGAAAAATAAGGAGATATCTTGCTTTTTTGATAATATTTTGTTATAATTATAATGTCCTAACTATATTATAACACAAAAAGTTGAAAAGAAAAAGAGATGTTTGAAAATTTGTTGAGTTTTTTGCAAAAAAAGAATATCGAGCTTGTAGGGGTTTTGCCGCTGTCTGATTGTAACGTGACGCGCCCCTATCTTTTGGAGCGCGCAAATATTTCAAGCGGCACCGTTTTTGTAATGGCAGTCCCCTACTTTACCCCTGCATGCGAGGGCTCGGGCAGAACGGTTTCTGCATATGCGGTCTCTCGCGACTACCATCTCTTTTTTGAAGAGCTGTTTGGGGAGCTTTTGCCCTATTTGGCAGAAAAATTTCCAAACAACCGCTTTGCTGCATTTGCCGACCACTCCCCTATTAGCGAGTTACATGCCGCCGTCCGTGCAGGACTTGGTGTCATTGGCAAAAACGGATTGCTTTTGACCCAAAAATATGGTTCTTACGTCTTTTTGGGCGAGATCATCACCGATTTGGAAATTCTCTGCCGCGCACACGAGGTCAATTTTTGCGAGGATTGCGGTGCGTGCAAGAATGCTTGTCCCACAGCCGTGGCAGAAAAAAATCTTTGCCTTTCCGCACTTTCGCAAAAGAAAGGCAAGTTAACCGAGGAGGAAGAGCGTATTCTTCTTTCGACCAATACTGTTTGGGGATGTGACAGATGTCAGGAGTGCTGTCCCTACAATCATCGCGCTATGGAGGCAGGTACGATTTATTCGCCCATCCCATTCTTTTATAAAAAAACGATTTCCTCTCCCACCACAGAAGAAATTGAAAATATGTCGGACAAGGACTTTTCGGAGCGTGCCTATTCTTGGCGCGGCCGCGAGGTTATTTTGAGAAATTTACACATTGAAAAGAAAGGAGACGAACCATGCTGAAGTTGATTTGCGGCCCCTCGGGTGCGGGCAAGACCGAGCACCTGACAAAATGTATTGAAGCGGATATTCAAAACGGTACGCGCTCCTTTTTGCTCATTCCCGAGCAGCAGGCATACATCAGTGAGCGAGGACTTGCTGAGAGGCTCCCCAAAAATGCGGGACTGTTTTTTGAGGTCGTCAGCTTTTCGGGGCTTGCCGAAAAGGTATTTTGCGAGTATGGCGGTGTTACTGCCGAATCGGTCAGCGGTGCGGTGTCCTCGCTTTTGATGTGGCACACACTCTCCACGCTCTCTCCCCTTTTGCAACAGTATGGCAAGAGTGCCGAGGGAGACCTGACACTGACGAATCTTATGCTTTCTGCCATTGCCGAAATGCGCGCGGGCGGTGTATCTGCACAAGCTTTGGAGGATGCCGCCGCAAAAATGGAGGAAGGCTCTGCCTTGCAAAAAAAGCTTGCGGATATTGCTCTTATTGATGCGGCATATCACGCCAAGATTGAGGAGTGCTTTGGCTCTGATCCCTCGGACAAGCTGCTGCGCCTTTGTGAAATTCTGCAAGAGCACAGTTATTTTGAAAATACGAACGTATATATTGATTCCTTTACCAGCTTTACCGTGCCCGAATATGCGGTCCTTTTGCAAATTTTGGAGCAGGCAAGCTCTGTGACGGTTTCACTTTGCACCGACGGCACAAACTCAAAACTGCCGCACTTTTTGTCGGTGAGCGATACAGCACGCCGGCTCTCGCACATAGCCGACCGCGCAAATATGGCGGTAGAGAAGGTTATTTTGACCACGCAAAAAGAGAAAAAGCCACAGGCTCTTGCCACCCTTGAGAAGAATTTGTGGCGCTTTTCGGCAAACCAAGCACCTCTTTCGAATGATGCGTCGGTGCGTTTGAGCATTGCCGCCAATATTTACGAGGAGGCCGAGGCCGCCGCCCTGCAAATTTGCGAATTGGTATCGGGCGGTATGCGCTACGGTGATATTGCTGTTGTTGTGCGCGACCTTGATGCCTACCGCGGAATTTTGGATGCCGCGCTTGAAAGGCACGATATTCCCTACTTCTTTTCGGAAAGAACCGACCTTTCGGCAAAGCCCATTTTCCGCCTCATTCTGTCGGCGCTCCGCTCTGTGAGCCGCAACTATCGTCAAAGTGACATTATCGCACTCCTGAAAACAGGGCTTTGCGGAACATCCTTGCGCGATGCCGCTATGTTTGAAGAATACGTTGAAACCTGGCACATTGGCGGCCGCCGCTTTTTGGACGAGATTTGGAGCATGAACCCCGACGGTCTTACCACCGAGCGCTCCCCTCGCGCCGATGAAATTCTGGATGCGGCAAACCGCGTGCGCCATCAACTCATAACACCCCTTTCGGCTCTTGCGGCATCTTTGCGCGCATCCCGCCGTCTTGAGGACCGTTGTCGCGCTTTGTATGAGTATCTTTCGGCATTGCAGCTGCCCTCTTTGTTGGCATCTCGCGCAAAAGAAGAACTGGCGCTCGGTCAGGTGCGTGAGGCAAGCGAGAGCTTGCGTCTTTATGCAACCTTGCTCGACACCTTGACAACGCTTTGCAAGTTGCTGCCCGATTGCGAGCTTTCGATTGAAGACTTTATTGCCGCCCTGACCTTGGTGTTCAGCAATGCCGACCTCGGCTCGGTCCCCACTACACAAGATTGCGTGGTTATCGGCTCTGCTGATACCCTGCGTGTGGAAAACGTACATGCGTCTATTCTGTTGGGGCTTTGCGAGGGAGAATTCCCCCGTGCAGTCAGCGACGATGGCATTTTGACCGAGGCAGACAAGGAAGCGCTTGAAGAATATGGCGTTATTTTGCAATCTCGCGAGCGTATGCGCTCCTCCGAGGAGTTATTCTACGTTTATCGTGCCATGAGCAAACCGACCGAATTTCTCTCGCTCCTAACACACGCAAAGCAGACCGACGGCTCAGCGCGCACGCCCTCGTTGGCGTTCAACCGTGTTGCATTTTTGCTTGACAAAAAGCCCGAGGTCATTGATTTTGGCGAAATCCGTCGCGCCCGTGCACTCCCCACAAACGAGGAGTTGCAAAAGCCCTTACAAGCACCTGCTGTCGAAGAACGCGTTTCTTTGCGCCTCTCACAATCTAAAATTCAAGCGTTTGTGCTCTGTCCCTATCGCTATTTCAGTACCTACTCTCTGAAATTGAGAGAAAGAAAAGATTCGCAACCCAGTTATGCCGATGACGGCACCTTTTTGCACTACGTCTTCGAGCATTTTCTGCGTGCATCGCTGACGGAAGACGGAAAATTGGAGCTTCCCTCGCCCGAGGACGTTGAGCCGATGGCAGATGCCATCATTGCCGATTACATTGGTGAGGTTTGTCCTTTCCCTGCCGAGAGCATGGACAACCGTTTGCTCCATCTTTATGCGCGTTTGCGCCGACTGGCGCTCAAAATGCTGAATGAAATCCTTGGTGAAATTCGCACGGGTCTCTTCGTGCCCACCTATTTTGAAAAAGGCATTGGCACGCGCGACGAAGGCAGTCTGCCGCCCGTTCGTCTTACGCTTGCCAATGGAAGTTCGGTATTGCTGAGCGGCAAAATTGACCGCGTGGACATTTACGAGAACGACGGAAAGCTCTACTTCCGCGTGGTGGACTACAAGAGCGGAAAGCATACCTTCTCGCTCGATGAGGTACGCTCGGGCATGGATATTCAGCTCATTCTTTATCTGTTTGCCCTTTTGGGTGCAATGCCGGGCAGCACGCCCGCAGGTGCACAGTACCTCTTTACCCAAACCGAAAAAGGCGTGACCGAAATTAAGAGAAGCGGTCTTTTGCTTGATAATGATGCCGTTTGTACCGCCGTTAATGGGCAAAGTGAAACAATTTACACCAAGGGCTTGACAAAGCAAACCCTTGAAGAAATGCAGCAGCTGCAAAGTGAAATGCAGGATGCTGTGCGCTCGGTTGCCGAGCGGATTCTTTCGGGCGAGGCGCAAAAAACGCCTTCTGAAAAGGCGTGTGCCTTTTGCCCTGTTCGTGCGGACTGTAACCGCGCATATCACCGCTGAAAGGAGTTGATCTGATGGGTAGAACCTGGACCCCCTCGCAAGAGGCCGCCATGCAAATTGACGGCAAAACGCTGCTTGTATCTGCCGCCGCAGGATCGGGTAAAACGAGCGTTTTGACCGAACGTATCATTCGCAAATTGACCGATACCGAGCACCCTGCAGACCTCTCCCGCATGCTGATTGTTACCTTTACGCGTGCCGCCGCCGCAGAGCTCAAGGGCAGAATTGCCAAAGCCCTGACCGATGCGATGGCGACAGACCCCGAAAATGCACATCTTTCGCGCCAGCTCTTCCTTTTGGGCAGTGCACAGATTTCTACCATTGATGCCTTCTTCCAAAAAGCGGTGCGTGCAAACTTTGAGCGCCTTTCGCTGCCTGCATCCTTCCGTATGGCGGATGAAGCCGAGGTGCTCCCCATTGCCGCCGAAATTATGGACGGGCTTCTTGAGGAATACTATGACCGTTACGCACAAAACGGTGCTGCTGGCTCTCCTTTTGCAAAGCTTTTAGATAATCCCTTTGCACAAACGCTCGACCATTTGATGTCGGGGCGCAGTGACGGCAAGCTCGGCGCGGTCTTGCGCGAATTTCTTTCCCGTTTCTCGGCAGAGCCCGAGGGCGTTGGCGTGCTTGGCCGCTTTGCAAAGGAGCTGAACGAAGCGGCAAGTGCCGAATATTTCGGTACCTCTTACGGCTCTGTTGTGCGTTCTTATCTTTTAGATATGTTTGACGGATACATTTCTTTCCTTGAAAAAACCGAGGCACATCTTGACGCAACGCCCGATATGTGCGCGAAATTCAGCGGCATTGTAGAAGCCGATCTCAACTACTGCAAGTCAATGAAAAAAGCCCTTGACGAGGGCGTTTACGAGCGTGCACGCGAGGTTGCTTACAGTTTTGTAAGCGGTCGTTTTCCCACTTCTAAAGAGAAAACGAAAGAAATTCTTGCATATCAAGATTGGCGCAACAAGTTCAAAAGCGAGATTGGCAAGCGCGTGCAGGAGCTTTTGCAATACCCTGCCGAGGTCGTTGGCGAACAAATGCGCCGCACAGCTCTGCCTGCCGAAATCCTTTACCGCTTTTACAGTGAATACACCGCCCGTTTGCTCTCTGAAAAGCTAGAGCGCGGACTGCTCGAATTTGACGACGTGCGCGCAATGCTTTATCGGCTTTTGACCGATGAGAACGGCAACGCCACTCCCTTTGCCGAGGAGCTTGCCGCATCCTACGATGCCGTTTACATTGACGAATATCAGGACGTGGACTATTTGCAGGACCGCATCTTTTCGCTCATTGGCAAAAACCGCCGCTTTATGGTTGGCGATATCAAGCAGAGCATTTACGGATTTCGCGGCAGTGAACCCTCGATTTTTGCGGGTTACAGACGCGAAATGCCGCTTTACGATACCCCCGAGGCAGAAAATGCCGCTGGTGCTTGCGTGTTTATGTCGGATAACTTCCGCTGCGACAAGCCCGTAATCGATTTTGCAAACAAGGTTTGCGCGTTCCTCTTTTCCGCTTGCGAAGAGACGGTTGGATACCGTCCGCAGGATGACCTTGTATGCTCAAAATCAACAGACGGCATCACCGCTCCCTCGCATCCCGCACCCGTTACCTTGGCGATATTTGATGCACCGCCTCGCAAAAAAGCACACGGTGAGGATGAGGACGATGCCGAGGACGTACGTGAAGAGGCCGTTTGGGTAGCCGCCGAAATTTCTCGCCTGTTGCGCGAGGAAACGCTTGATAACGGTGCCCCTATCCGCCCCTCTGATATTGCCATTCTTGTACGCAACAAAAATCACGGTGCGACCTATACCGAGGAGCTGACAAAATTGGGCGTTCCCGTTCTGTCCCCCACGTCATCGGATATTGCACAAAATCCCTTGCTTTACGATATGCTCAATCTGCTCAAGAGTGTAGACAACCCGTGGCGCGATTTGCCGCTCTCCGAGTTTTTGCTCTCTCCTCTTGGCGGATTTGATTTGGAAGAACTCAGCGAAATTCGCGAAGCCACCGCTCCCACGGCGGCACTTTACGATGCGCTTTTGACGGTGGCGGAAAATGCAGAGCATCCCCTTTTTCAAAAATGTTCTTCCATTATCGCGTGGCTTGACGAGGCGCGCCGTTTGGCAGATACCCAACCTGCCGACCGCTTTTTGCGCCTGCTCTATCAGGATGACCGACTTGCAAATCTTTCGGACACGCCTGTTCTGCTTTATCTTTACGAGCAAGCACGCATCTATCAAAAGA
Organism: Eubacteriales bacterium; assembly: GCA_045646445.1. Lineage (GTDB taxonomy): Bacteria > Bacillota > Clostridia > Oscillospirales > CAG-272 > UMGS1865. The sequence goes on from JAZRKS010000068.1 coordinate 18,019, forward strand.
ATGCATTTTGCGGACTTTACGGCTTCCTTTCGCACCTTGCAAAGCTGCTTGAAGGAGATAAGCTCTCTGCCGAGGGCTTTGGGGCAGCCGAGGATGCCGTAACCGTAATGACCGTTCACCACTCCAAGGGACTTGAGTTCCCTGTTGTCTTCCTGTCTTCTACGGGTTCTCCTTTTAACAAGGATGACATTAAGAAAAACCTGCTCTATCACCGCGAGGTGGGCATTGCCTGCCGCCTTTATGACGAGACCTCGGGCAACCTTGAAGATACTGCCCTTCGCTCCGCTCTTTGCCTTAAGGTTGACCAAGAGCAGGTTGAGGAATCCATCCGCACGCTCTACGTCGCGCTCACACGTGCAAGAGAGCGCATGTACGTCAGCGGCACACTTGCAGGCAAGTGGGAAACAGCAATGACCAATGCATCTCTCATTCGTCGCGGCAATCGTGCATCCATTTTGGGAGCATCCAATATGCTTTTATGGATGCTTGCAGCTCTCTATGAGGGCGGAACACTTGCCGATGATATCGACTTGACGGTCGTTCACCCCTTTTACGGAGAGGTCGAACGCGGACTCCCCCTCTCGCTCGGTGCAACTGATAGCGAAAAGGATGTTACGCTCTCTCCAGTTGCCGAGCGTTATGCCGCTATTTACCGCGCAAAAGAGGCAATGGAATATCCTTATGCTTTCCTGCAAGGTCTCCCTGCAAAGGCGGCTGCATCAAAATTGAGTGCCAATTTGTTGGACACACTTTCGGGCGAGGAAGATGTCGAAAGTGCTCTTGCGGCACAAATTGAGTTGTTGCAAAACGCAACACAACCCTTTGACAGTCTTTTGCAGGCACAGGAGATGCCGACTGCCACCGAGGTTGGTAGTGCTACGCATGCATTTTTGCAGTTTTGCAATTATGAACGCCTGATGGCAACCTCCCCCGAGGAAGAAGCCGAGAGATTGGTTACCGACGGCTTTATGAGCCGCCGCGCCAAAGATATTTTGCACTTCAAACAACTAAGAGCATTTTGTAAGAGTGATTTGATGGCGCTTATTGGGGCTGCTACCAAAGTGCAACGCGAGTTGAAATTTGGGATTTTGACCCCGATGCGAACACTGACACAAAACGCAGAGCTTGCCGAAAAGCTTGGCAAGGAGTCTCTGTTTGTGCAGGGCTCTATCGACCTTTTGCTTACAATGCCCGATGGCAGATTGATTCTTGTAGACTACAAGACCGACCGCATCAATGACGAAGAACGTGCAAATCCCGCACTCCTTGCCGCACGTCTGAAGGAGCGCCATGGGCATCAACTGACTTGCTATGCCGAGGCGGTTCGCGACCTTCTTGGTCGTGCACCCGATGAAATGCGAATTTATTCTCTGCCTTTGGGCACAAGTTTACTGATTTAAACCAAAAGAGCAAGAACGAACAATTTTCGTTCTTGCTCCTTTTTTATGGCTTTTTGGTAGCGTAACCGTAGCTCATGGCATATTGGGCGGCGTAGGAGTCTGTTTCGCAAACAAAGGTGAGGGTGGCATTGCAGTTTTCAAACGCGCCGTAATCGATTTGCAAAAGAGTTGTTGGGGCTTGCACCTCGCATAAGGCAATGCAACCGCGAAAGGCAAACCAGCCGATGCTCTCAAGTGAGGATGGAAGAATCACTTTTTCAAGCGTTATATTCCCTTCAAAGGCGGTGTCGGCAATGTGCGTTACGGGACAGTCACCGATCTTATCAGGCACCAAAACCGCCTTTTCGCTACCTACGTATTTGAGAATTGTGATTTTTCCATCCTTTGCAGAATACTGAAAATCGGACGGCGGTGCGACCTCGGGAATACCAAGGGCAATTTCCAATTCTTCAATACGCGACTCGTATTCTACCTTGGCGGATGCGTGCGCATCCTTGAGGGAAAGTATTTCCTGTTGCAATTCCACCACAAGCTTTTGATAGTATTCAGCACGTGCCTCGGCGGCATCAATGGCGATTTGGTCCAATACGTCAAGCTTGTCCTCAGAGGTTGTGGATTGAGAATCTGTTTCCAAATTGGAATGGTTGCACGAGCAAAGCAAGAGCGAAATAAGTAAGCAAACGATAACGGTTTTTTTCATGATCCTTCTCCTTTGATGTAGGGTTGTCCTCATCATATCACAGTGCACGTGTCGAATACAAGTAAAATAGGTCGCACAGAAAAATAATGTGCAAAAAAAGCAAAAAGCCCTTGACTTTTTGCAATGGATAAGATATAATAATAAAAGCCAACGGACCATTAGCTCAGTTGGTTAGAGCCACCGGCTCATAACCGGTCGGTCCAAGGTTCGAATCCTTGAGGGAGCACCATTTTTTGTTTTATATATTTGGGTAGGTGGGCGAGTGGCTAAAGGCGGCAGACTGTGGTCTTT
>JAZRKS010000069.1:0-2232 GCA_045646445.1 Eubacteriales bacterium
GCGGTAGACACCGTCGTTTTTCCTAATTTCTTGTCCGCATCTTTAAGGTCTGCGTTGACCGCAAGACCCAATTCCAAAACATCCAGCGCGATGCCGCACACGAGTAAAACTTTGCCTGCGATGCGAACCTGCTTTGTAGTACCCCTGAGATTTGATAAGTGGTTGTATGCTTTGTCTGATAGAGGATAATGATCATACTGTTTTTGAATATAACTAAATAGTTTGTTGCTGTTGGCAACGTTATCTATATTGATATGGTTATAATTGATGGTCTGTTTTACACCTCTAACTAAAGTTTTTCCACCTCCGTGTGGCGGGTCAAATCGGATATAGGGATGAGTGCCAATTTTAAGCGCATTTGTTAAGCCGGCACTACTGCCTGATGTGGTGCTGTCAATGAAGATTCCCGTGTGCTCAGACTGCAGAAGATCAATCCAGCGCAGGGTAGGAACCGTTCCGTTTTCCAACTCTCGTATAAATTGAAGCCATGCGTTCTGCGTCTTTTTCCCGTAAACGCCGTCCTCTTCCAAGTGCTGACCAACACCCAAATCATTGAGTGCCCGTTGCAGATTCTTGATCTTGGAAGGATCTCCCCCACGTGCGCAGATAGCAAGTCTTGCCAGACCGACGCAAGAGCCGATGGAATCGTAGTCGGGAGCGCGATGTCCCATAATGAGAACGTTTTCGGCATCCTTCATCAAACGGCAAAGGTGCTGAGAGTTAACGCGCGAGGTAATGGTGGTAGAGCCTGCCATGGTATTGACGCGTCCGCCGTAAGGCGTTACCGACTTGCCGTCGTTGACTGCGGCTTGGTCGCCGCCCTTTTGCAGTGCAATGTCAAGCGCGTCGCCTGCGGCTCTTTCCTTATCCTCAAAGCTTCCCTCAATGGCGCCAACACCAATAGAGATGGTTACGGGGAAGCTGTTATCGCCAAGTCGGATACTGCGAATGGTATCCAAAATTTGGAACTTGTTGCGAACACAGCGGTCGAGTGCCTTGCGTGTGAACACGAGAATATACTTTTCGCGCTCGTATTCGCGGAGCATGCCGCCAAAGCTTGCCGCCCACTCCTTGAGCTTGGCTTCAATTTCGTTAACGGCAGTACGGTAGCTGACGCGAATGTACTGTGCAAGCTCTTGCAAGCTATCAATAACGATGTGCGCTACAACCGGCTCGTTTTCGTACATGGTGCGGCGCATTGCCTCAAGCTCGGTAACGTCACGGAAGATCACAAAATAATAATCCTTGCCGCGCGAACGCAGAATATAGCAGCTCAGTCCAAACTTTTTGCCGTCGATCTCGGTGATCATCGGCTTGGTACGGTCGATCGGTACGCCGTCCTCGTTAAAGACGATGTCCTTAACTTGTCCGCCGTTTTGTGCGTATGCAATGATGTCTGCAATCGGAACGGTGCAGAAGGTCGTTAAGGGAACGTTGCAAACGGGCGAACGGAATTGCAGCATCTCTTGCATGGCGCCGCTTACGATCTTAACGGTTCCCTCCTCGTCAACGACCGCATAGGGGATCTCGACAACGTAGCGGAACATATCGCTCAGCTCGGTGTTGAGGAGCTCTGCCATATCGTCGGCGGAGCGCACGCGGTGATAACGGACAAGGTAAGCCGAGAGCAAAATGCCCGTGGCGACCAAATAGGTGCCAAGCAAAACAAAGCCCAACTGACGAACGTCAGCCAATGCATCCAATGCAAGTGCGGCTACCAAGAACATGATCAAAAGCGAAGCACCTATGACGGAGCAAAGGATGAGGGGCACTCTTAAATCGATTTTTGTTGCATAGCTTTTCTTTTTTGCCATATTGTCACTCTCCTTTCAAATTAAGGGGATTCTTTATCGGTAAAAACGAAAAAACAGATTTGCTTATTTCTCGTTTTGGTCTTTCATTTTTTGCAGGATCTTTTGATGCAATGCCGAGGAGACGATTACGTATGCTCCCCACAGTGCCAAAAAGTAAAGGCAATTGATGCCCATGCAGCAAGCAGCTGCTACAAGCAACACCACGGACGCCTTGCCAACCCAACCTTGCGCGCGGCGAGCGTTGAACAAAACAACGTTAACACCCGTGAGTGCAAGAGCCGGCATTAACAAAAAGAACATGTTGGTGATTGCCATAAGAAATACCGATTGCTTGTTGATGAATATTACAAGCACCATGCAAAGCACGTAAATAACGGCAGTGGCAAAGTCGGATCGTAGCCATGTCGTTCTGTGAGCC
>JAZRKS010000070.1:0-5418 GCA_045646445.1 Eubacteriales bacterium
AACGACATGGCTACGACCAGACTTATGGACATACAAATAGAGCTCCCCACTCTTTCCTATGATGAAATTTCCGCGCCCGATGCAAAAGCCGACACCTCGGCTACCATTCGCGAGCGCGTGACTGCCGCACGCAAATTCGCACGCGAGCGCATGGGCGAGGATGCTACCGTATTTTGCAACGCACAACTCGATGCTCGCGGCATTCAACGCTATTGCGTTTTGGATGCCGATGCCTCTGCCCTTTTGGCAGCAGCATATGACCGTATGGGACTGAGTGCGCGCGGTTATGACCGCATTTTGCGCGTAGCCCGTACCATTGCCGACCTCGATGCCTCAAAGACCATACGTGCGGCGCACGTCGCCGAGGCAATTCAATTGCGTAGTCTCGACCGCAAATATTGGGGATAATACAACACGTAAGGACGTTTTCTTTTTATGAAGCTCAAGCAATTCATCGGCGACCGCGCCTTTTACCGCTCTCTTTTGGCGGTTGCGATACCCATTATCATTCAAAACAGCATTACCAACTTTATCAGCTTGCTCGATAACGTAATGGTAGGACAAATCGGCACCGAGCAGATGTCGGGTGTTTCGATTGTCAACCAGCTACTGTTTGTTTTCAATCTCTGCATTTTTGGCGCTCTCTCGGGCGCGGGACTGTTTGGCGCACAGTTTTTTGGCAACAAGGAATACGAAAATTTGCGCCACACCTTTCGCTATAAGGTCATCATTTCCTTGATTATCTGCGCAGGCGCTATCGGGCTTTTCCTCGTTGCGGGCGAACCGCTCATCTCCCTCTATTTGCACGAAGGCGGTGAGACGGGAGACCTTGCCCTGACGCTCCACTACGCCAAAAAGTATCTTGCCGTTTCTCTGTTCGGGCTTTTCCCCTTTACGGTGACACAAATTTATGCGAGCTCCTTGCGTGAGGTCAAGCACACCGTGCCCCCGATGGCGGCAGGCATTATCGGTGTTTGTGTAAATTTGAGTTTGAACTACGTGCTCATCTTTGGTAAGCTCGGTGCCCCTGCCTTGGGCGTTGTGGGCGCGGCGATTGCCACCGTTATTTCTCGCTTTGTAGAGTGTATTTGCGTTGTTGTGTGGACACATCTGCACACAAAGGAATGCCCCTTTATTGTGGGCGTGTATCGCTCTTTCCGCATTCCCAGAGAGCTGGTGCGTTCCATTACCATTACGGGTACACCCCTCTTGCTCAACGAAACCTTGTGGGCAGCAGGTCAGGCAATGCTGCTGCAATGCTACTCGGTGCGCGGTATTGCCACCGTTTCGGCAATGAACATTTCGGGCATCGCCTTTAACACCTTTTCGGTGCTTTACTTCTCAATGGGAACAACCATCGCCATTCTCGTAGGTCACCGCCTTGGCGAGGGAGACCGCGAAAAAGCAATGGACGATGCAAAGAAAATGATTGCTTTTTCAACATTGCTCGGTGTGATCTCGGGTATTTTGATTGCCATTTGCTCGTTGTTCTTCCCGAACCTTTATAACACCACCGACGAGGTGCGCGCACTGGCTTCTTCCTTTATCATCACCGTTGCCGTCAGCGCACCCATTCAGGCAATTCTCAATGCCTCCTACTTTACGCTCCGCTCGGGCGGCAAGACGTTGCTCACTTTTCTGTTCGATTCGGCGTACGTGTGGTGCTTTACCATTCCCCTCTCCTTCTGTATGATCAATTTTACAACTCTCCCCGTTGAGTGGGTGTATTTTATGTGCTACAACTCGGATATTATTCGATGCATTATCGGTATCGTTCTTGTAGGCCGCGGAATTTGGCTCAATGACCTTACCAAAAAGCATTGAAAAACTGACTGAAAGGAACCTTTTATGACAGAACTTTTATCACGTCTATTTGTCAAAAACCACCAAGATGCCAACAACCCTGCCGTGCGTACTGCGTACGGAACAATGGTCAGCATCACGGGCATTATTCTCAACATCATCCTTTTTGTTGCTAAGTTTGTGGTAGGCACGTTGTTTGGCGCGATCTCGATTGTGGGTGACGCCGTAAACAACCTTTCGGATGCGGGCACGCAGATCATCTCGCTGATTTCCTTCCGCATTGCCGCAAAGCCCGCCGACCGCGAACACCCCTTCGGTCACGCGAGAATCGAATACGTCACCTCGATGATCGTATCCTTCCTCGTTATGCTCGTCGGCTTTGAGCTGCTCAAAAGCTCGGTATCGCAAATCTTCTCGCCCGAGCACCCCGACAGCTCCCCCATTGCTATCATTGTGCTCATCGGCTCGATGCTGTGCAAACTGTGGCTCGGCCTCTTTAACCGCACTATCGGTAAGAGAATTGACTCCTCGGTAATGCGCGCAACTGCCGCCGACAGTCTCTCGGACGTGTTTGCAACGGGCGCCGTTTTGGTTGCGACCGTGCTGCCGATGATCTTTACCGATATGAAGTGGAACCCCGATGCTTATATGGGTGTAATTGTTGCAGCACTGATTATTGTTGCGGGATTTCGCATCCTCAACGAATCCAAAAACGCCATCCTCGGTGAGGCCCCCTCGGAAGAGATCGTCAAGCAGATTACCGAGACCGTTGACCGCTATGAGGGTGCACTCGGTATTCACGATATGGTCGTTCACAACTACGGCCCCGGTCGCATTATCGCCTCTCTTCACATTGAGGTGGATGGCTCGGTGGACGTGTTTGAAACGCACGATATGATCGATACCATTGAAAAAGAATTGCGCGAGAGCTGCGGCATTGAGGCAACCATTCACATGGACCCCATCGTAACAGATGACGAACAGGTCAACGAGCTCCGCGCAAAAACCGCAGAGGCAGTGAAAAAAATACACCCGTCAATGCAAATTCACGACTTTCGCTTTGTTGCGGGCGCAACACATACCAACCTCATTTTTGACGTGGTCGTTCCCTTTGAGGTCAAAATGAACGAGGCAGAGGTCAAGGCGGCAGTTGCCGAAAAGGTCAAGGAAATCGACTCCACATATTGCGTTGTTCTCAACGTAGATAGAACTTAATAGAAAAACACAAAAGGATTTCGCCACGGCGAAAGCCTGTTTAATCTCGGTGGGAGACGAGCTCCCGCCCTACGATTAAAAACAATTTCAAATTGATTTTTTCTCAATTAACGAGAGGTTGACTTTGGCAACGTACACTGATATAATGATATTACAGGAACGGGCCCACCTGAATGATTTGCCGAAAGGATATTTTTATGACGATAGGACAAAACATTAAAAAACTGCGTAAAAACGCAGATATGACACAAGAAAACCTTGCGGAAATTTTGTCAATTTCTCCGCAGGCGGTCAGCCGTTGGGAAACCGACATGGCGATGCCCGATCTTTCTCTGCTCGCTCCACTTTGCCGCTTATTTAAGGTTAGTGCAGATGAGCTCCTTGGAATTGACATTGCACAAATGGAAACCGAGGTAAATGAAATTCGCGCACAAGCCTCGTCTTTTTCCGACCGTGGATACCCAAAAGAGGCGCGAGAAATTTTGGAGAACGGCTTGCGTAAATTCCCCAACAACCATTGGATGATGCACGATCTTATATACGCTATTTCCGAACAAAGCACCGACGATGATTATACAAAAGAACAACAAGCACATTTTCAGAAAGAAACCGTTGAATTGGCAGAAAAACTACTCTCTTCTTGCTTGGAAGATGACATTCGGCACGGTGCAACCCAAGTATTATGCTATACCTATAAGAATATGGGAAATATTGAAAAAGCAATCTCTCTTGCACAAAAAATGCCGTTTATGGCTGTTTGCAAGGAAGCGCTTATGGCAAACATAAAAGTAGGAGACGAAAAGTTTGCAGCAAGGCAAATAAAATTACACCACCACATTCAATCCCTCGAAGTCGGTATTCACTATATGAATACCAAAATGGATGATGGCAAATGGAGATACACCGAAGAAGAAGTCAGTCTCTTGAGAGATAAGGCGATCGCTTTTTTGCATCTTATGTTTGAGGATGGTAATTTTGGCTTTTATCATTCACATCTGTCGGATACGCACATTGAACAGGCAAGCTACTACGCAAAGACAAAAAATATCGAAAAGGCCCTGCATCATCTGAGAAAAGCCGCAGAGCACGCGATTGGATTTTTGGATTGGTGCCTGGGCGGTGAGTATACCAGCTTGCTTTTCAAAGGAATGCGGCGCGGAACGCATTCAACAAACAACAAACGCAATCAAGCACTTTATGTGCTCGAAGAAATGAAAGCTTCCAAATATGACTTTTTGCGTGATAACAGCGAATTCGTAGACATCAAAAACAAGATTGAACCTCTTGCCAAGCATCTGTAAGATTTCAAAAAGGAGCGTTCCTCGTGCGAGGAACGCTCCGCTTTTTATTTGGCTTGAACCCTAAAAGCGGATGACCAATGGCCGCCTTTAAAATAAGCAATTATTACAAACATTCCGTCAGCTTGTCATCCTGAGGCTTTATACAATGGTATTCGTGCGCAAAGCTACAATTTCCTTTTGCCTATTTTGTGCGAAAGTTTTTGGGAAGGGGTTCGGGGAAACCCTTTTCTCAAAAAGGGTTTCCCCGAAATCAATCACATTCTTACTTATAAGCCATAACCATCATGTGGGTCAGGGCGATTGCCTCGTCCATACCGCAGCCGTCAAGAATTTCTCCCTTGACAAATTGAACGATGGGGAGATCTTGATTGGGAGCGAGGGTAACCTCAACGGGCTTGCCACGGGTGGCTTGCGTGCGCTTGACAACGTGGGGAACAGCATAGTCATCCTCCATGCGAACAAATCCTTTTTCACCGTGCACCTCAAAAACGATGGGTGAGCAGTTGGAGCAAAATCCCGTCTCGTTGACAGCGATTGCACCGTTTTCAAAGGACATTACCGTAACGGCGTTGTCTTCCACACCGTCGGTGTTCTTTTCGTTGGCGGCAGGGTTTTCGCAAGCAATTGTGAAGGCAGAGGATGCCGACACGGGCATGCCGAGAAGCCAATGAATCAGATACATGCCGTGAGCTCCAAGGTCGATCATAGCGCCGCCGCCACACTCTTTTGCATTGTAGAAGTGCGGGGGCAGCCAATTGCCAATGCTGCCCGAATGGCAGTTGCGGAAGCGTACGTAGTTGATTTTTCCGAGCTCACCGCTGTCAACAACTTCCTTGACAGCAATGCGTGAACCAAGATATTTTTGAAAGAGCGAAATCGTCAACGTTACACCGTTTGCTTCAACTGCTTCGCGAACGCGAGTAGCTTCTTCATCGGTCAAGGTGAGTACCTTTTCGGTGAAGATGTGCTTTTTTGCGTTTGCAATGCGAACGAGATCTTCGGCGTGGTCGCAGGATGCGGAGCAGACGATAACGCCTTCTGCATCACTGGCTAACAACTCCTCGGGGGTTGCAAAGCGGTAAAGACCGAACTCTTTTGC
>JAZRKS010000071.1:0-2091 GCA_045646445.1 Eubacteriales bacterium
GGCTTTAACATTCAGGCAACCGAGGGCACCGCGGCATTCCTCAAAAAGAACGGCATCCGCACTCACGCGCTCAAAAAAATCAGCGACGGCAGTGATGAGATCCCCGAGGCAATGCGCCAAGGTTATATCGAGTACGTTATCAACACACGCGACATCAACAGTGTTGAGCAGATGCACGACGGTCAAGAGATCCGCCGTTGCGCAACCGAGAACAACGTAAACCTCTTTACGGCACTCGATACCATTCGCGTTCTGCTTGACGTACTTGAAGAAACCACGCTGACCATTTCCACCATCGACGCTTGATGCAAGGAGACAGTATGAAGCAAGGTATTTTTACAATTGTTGAAAACGAACAACTGACCGCTACCGTGTGGCAGATGCGCCTTGTGGGCGACACCTCTGCCATTGTGGCACCGGGGCAGTTTGTCAATATTCTCCTCGAGGGCAAATTCTTGCGCCGTCCCATTTCGGTGTGCGACTGCGAGGGCGATGAGCTCACCTTGGTTTACAAGGTTGTGGGCTCGGGCACCGAGCAGATGAGCCAAATGGAGAGAGGCGAAACGCTGGATATCCTCACCGGCCTTGGCAACGGCTACGATCTTGCCGATGCGGGTGATGCACCGCTTTTGCTTGGCGGTGGTGTTGGCGTTCCTCCCCTCTATATGCTCGCAAAAAAGCTGATCGAAGCGGGCAAAAAGGTTTCTGTCGTGCTTGGTTTTAACACCGCCGACGAGATCTTTTACGAAGAAGAATTCAAAGCCATCGGTGCCGAAGTTTACATTACCACCGTTGACGGCACAAAGGGCATCAAAGGTTTTGTAACCAACGCTATGGAGAATATCGCATACACGCACTTTTACACCTGCGGCCCCGAGCCGATGCTCAAAGCCGTATGGCGTGCAAGCACGACCGGCGGACAACTCAGCTTTGAGGAGCGCATGGGCTGTGGCTTTGGCGCGTGTATGGGATGCTCCTGCAAAACACTTACGGGCTACAAGCGCATTTGCAAAGAGGGCCCTGTTATGAGAAAGGAGGAGATCCTGTGGCAAAATTAAAGGTAAATCTGTGCGGCATCGAAATGGATAACCCCATCATTCCTGCAAGCGGATGCTTTGGCTACGGCTATGAGTTTGCCGAGCTTTACGACATCAACTGTCTTGGCACGTTCTCCTTCAAGGGACCCACCAAGGATCCTCGCTTTGGCAACCCCACACCGCGCATTGCCGAGTGCTATGCGGGCATGATCAACGCCGTAGGACTTCAAAACCCCGGTGTTGAAAAGGTTATCAGCGAAGAGCTCCCCAAATTAAAAGAATGCTTTTATAAGCCGGTTATGGCAAACGTCAGCGGTTTTTCTGTTGAGGATTACGCCTACACCTGCGAAAAGCTCGACAAAGAAGAGCAGGTCGGTTGGCTCGAGGTCAATATCAGCTGTCCCAACGTTCACGGCGGCGGCATGGGCTTTGGTACCTCTCCCGAGGCGGCAGCCGAAGTTGTGCGTGCTGTTAAGGCGGTTACCACCAAGCCGGTCATCATCAAGCTCTCTCCCAACGTTACCGACATCGTTGCCATTGCAAAGGCGTGCGAGGAGGCAGGGGCTGACGGCATCAGTCTTATCAACACGTTGCTTGGCATGCGCATCGATTTGAACAAAAAAGCCCCCGTCATCGCCAACAAAATGGGCGGATTTTCGGGCCCTGCCATTTTCCCCGTAGCGGTGAGAATGGTCTATCAGGTTGCTCACGCAGTCAATATTCCCGTCATTGGCATGGGCGGTGTCAGCACCGCCGAGGACGTGATCGAAATGATGATGGCAGGTGCTACCGCCGTTGAGGTGGGCGCTGCCAACCTTGTCGATCCCTTCGCCTCCAAGCGCATCATCGAAGACCTTCCCGCCGCGATGGCAAAATACGGCATCGAAAACCTTGCCGACATCATCGGCGCCGTGAAATAAGTGCCGTAACGGTGCGAGTTTTACAGATTAGTTTCTTTTTGGCTACTACTCTTCCGTCAGCCATTCGGCTGCCACCGCGACCACCGAAGGTGTGCGCACCCCAAAGGGGTGACGTTCTCGCTGTGCGAGAACAT
>JAZRKS010000072.1:0-2966 GCA_045646445.1 Eubacteriales bacterium
TGTTGACCAACAATCCTCCCTTTTCCTATCACCTGCTGCATCTTTGTGACTATATGACGCTCTCAAACAAGCCGCCCGAGGTGCGCTTTGGCAAAAAATTTCTCACCCCTTACAGTAGGGGAATGGGAGCGATGGGGTTGCCGGGGGATTTTTCCTCTGCATCCCGTTTTGTGCGCGCGGCGTTCGTACGCGAAAATGCAGTGTGCAATAGTGATGAGGATGCAAGCGTGTCGCAGTTCTTTCACATTTTGGGAGCGGTGGAGCAGGTGCGCGGATGCGTTATTCTCGATGACGGAAAACACGAGCTTACCGCATATACGTCCTGCATCAACCTCTCGCGTGGCATCTGCTATTACACCACCTACCAAAACCGCGCCATCTCGGCGGTTGACCTTTACAAATGCAACCTCGGCGGGGGAGCGCTCTGCCGCTTTCCTCTGCAAGCAAAACAAAGGATTTTTTGGCAGAATTAAGGCGTGTTTTTATCTGTAATTAAACATTTGTTATCTCTCCTTCAACACTTCTCTCCCTTTGCTTGACATTTTCCCTAAATTGTGCTATACTAACTGCAAGGGAATGCACCAAAAAAATTATTTTTTTGTGTGAATGAGTGATGTGAGCACTCTGTTTTCCGTTTATTAAGGTAGGGACCCTTCCGTTATCCCAAATTACAAAAAAGGAGAAAACAAAATGAAGAAAAGACTGCTTGTACTAACCGCGATGATGCTTTGCGTTGTTATGGCATTGTCGTCCTGCTCACTGTTCACCTCCACCGTAAAGTTTAAAAACTTTGTCGACAAGGATTATACCCCTGACGTGAATGCTTCTCGCACGACCGCTGGTAAGGTAGATATCAGCGGCAACCTCAATGAGGACGCAGGTGGCGACAAACTGGGCAACGTTATTGTTTTGCAAGGCACAAACAAAACCACCAAACGCACAACGCACACCATCTACAACGTAGCAACCAACAAGGTTATTTGGAGCGGTGAAAACTCTGTTACCAAAATTGCCGACGGTGAGGAGACCGTAAATTATACATTGCAAAAAAAGACCGTGTATCTTGATGACGCAGTTAACGAGGTAACTTGCGTGGTGATCGTTGTAAAAGAAATCAGAACCGTTACCAGCTTCTCCAAGACTGTATACGACGTAAGTGTTTGGACAGAGGACGGCACCGAGATCGTTACCCTTAAGGATGTAGACGAAAACAAGGTACTCGATAGCATTTGGACTGCTGCCGATCTGTTCTCCATTCAAGAAAAGGTCTATCGCCTCTCCAAGGATGGCGGCGCAGAATTTGCCTTTGATTGGAGCAGTGCAAGACAAAAGCCCACTGGTTATCTCACCAAAGCTGGGGACTATTACGTTGACTATACCAGATACAACTATGATTATTCGGTATCTATTTACGATAACTGCTTGAATACCGTTCTTACCTATGCACCTCCCATGTACGATGTTTTTGAAACGGACATCCCGTCGTTTGATTTGACGAACAGCTCCCACGTTCTTTCCAACGGCAACGTTATCGTGCAATATGTCGTCGGTCAGGACATTATGGCTAAAAAGTATGATTTCATTCTGCTTGGCGGCAAGTACAATCTGCACACCGTTCTCTTAGATGTGGAAACCGGCAAGGTGAAGGAATTAAAGCTGGATTACATCATTGAAGAGGTTAAGTTCGGCCCTGCAACCGAGGATATGGGCGTGGGTCAAGAGGTTGAAAACGTTGCAATCGCTTACCCCATTGAGGACGGTCGCATCAACCAAAACGGCATTGCCGCAAAGCTGCTTTCCGTACGCAACGACGGCAAGATCGAAGGCGCTCTTGAATTGCCCCTTTCGGGTATGACCGTGGAAAACGGCATTACCGCGGTTGCTCACAACCGTTGGTTGATCAACACCATTAACGGTCGCTCCTATATCGTAGATGAAAACGGTGACGTGGTTGGCGAAGATTTTGACGTTACCCAACGCAACGGTGAGCTCTTCCTGATGGACAACAGAATTTACAACTGGAATTTGGACGTAATTTGTGATTTGACGAAAGAAAACATCGAAGAGATTTACATAATGGATCACAGCGTTTTCTTTAAGACCAGAGCGGGAGCATATAAGCTTTTTGCCAACGGTGAGCTCAAAACCATAGCCGATGAGGACGCCGCATCCGACGAAAAGCGCATTGTCAAGTACCTTTGCCAAGGGGCATACATGGTTATGGATGCAAGCGACGCTGCAGGCACCAAATACGAGATCTACAACGATTTGGGTGTGCTTTTGGATACCATTGTGGGCGGTAGCACTCCCGAGGTTTTCAAAACGACCTATAACGGCGCTATTCTGCTTCGCACTCGCGTAACAGGCAGTGCAACAGAAGTTGTTTATTACCATATTGGCTAATTTCAAATCTATCAAACGCCCCCCGCGCAACTGTGCGAGGGGGCGTTTTTTTTGTTGCCAAAATTGAGAATTTACAAAAAATATCTTGACTTTTTCTTAATAAACAGTATAATATAATAGAGTTATTATGCTCAAATTATATCCAAAGGAATTACCGATGAAGAAGAACACTCCCTTGCCGCCCCTCTCCGCGGCAGAGCAACAACAATATATCAACGCCCTGCGTGCCGAAAACGATGCCGTTTTTGCGGCAACGGGCAAACGTCGCGCGGCGTTCATTGAGACCTTTGGCTGTCAGCAAAACGTGGCGGATAGCGAAAAGTTTGCAGGCATGTGCGTATCAATGGGCTACGCCATTGTTACAGAGGCAAAGGATGCCGACCTCATTGTGGTCAACACCTGCGCCATTCGTGAGCACGCCGAGAAAAAGGCGCTGTCTATTATCGGACAGTATAAGCACATAAAGGCAAAGAAGCCTGATACCATGATCGCAGTTTGCGGCTGTATGGTGGTGCAGGATCACAGGGCTGAGGAGATAAAGTTCAGATATCCTTACGTTGATT
>JAZRKS010000073.1:0-5404 GCA_045646445.1 Eubacteriales bacterium
TTTGACAGCTCCCTTTACACAAGGGAGCCGTTCAGTGATAAACTTTTGCTACAAGTTTTCTCTTTACACAAGGGGGCAAAACCGGTTCGCGTTTACAAAAAAATACGACTTTTGTATTGTGGTCTTCGTTAATCTTTACAATGAATCGAAACGATGTGCAAAAACATGAGAATATTGAATAAAGTACCAAAATCTTATAACGCAAGGCACGGCAAGGGCGGTTTTACCCTTGTCGAGCTTTGCGTTGTTTTGGCTCTTTTGGCAATTCTCGCCGCCGCCATTTCTTCCTTCTCGGTGCTCATGAATCGCTATGCCGTTGATGCAAGCCAAGAGACCGATTTTTGGGAAGACAACGCCGCCCTCAAAAAAGAACTCCGTAATTGGATTGCGGAGAATGATGTAGGGGAAAACACCTTTGCTGTGCAAAACGGTGTGTTGACTGTGCAAGGCACAGAAAAATCCATCAGCTTTGCAGGCGGCACGCTGACCGTTGACGGAGTGCAAAAAGAGGGATTTACCGCCATTAGCGGTGTTGAATTTAGCACCACCGATAGCCTCATTAAATGCACAGTTTATTGCATTACAGAGAGTGGCGAGCGCAAAGAGGTTGACTTTTTGTTTTCCTGCCGCGTCGCTATGATCGAGCCCACGGGGGAGGTGAGCGAAAATGACTAACAAAAAGAAAAAAGGTTTTTCGCTCGTTGAGGTTGCCATTGCGCTTGCCATTGTGGTTATTGTAACGGTTACGGCACTCACCATTGTGCTCAACTCTGTCGCTCCCAAAATCAACAACAACAATCGCTCACACGCGCAAAACTTTGCGCACAACGCATGGCAATGCTTCCAAAAAGCAGATAATAATGACGAAGTCTTTTCGCTCTTGGCGTTCTCTTATGACCTCTCTGACATGAGAGTGAGAGATCCCGACGAAAACGGCTATCAAACCTATATTTACCGCTCCGAGGAGCACAAGTACACCGCCGAAATCACTTTGCTCTTTCCCACAAGCGGCGGACGCCCCACAATGACTCTCCGCATTGTCAATGAAAAAGGCGAAGAGATCATTAGCATAGTTGAATACAAGAGGGGGGCAGGCGTATGAATTTGCAAAAGATACTCAAAAGCCGCCGCGGCGTAGCACTCGAAAACGCGCTGTTGTTTATGCTCGTTATCTTCTCTTTGTGCGCGCTCCTAACAAGTCTTACCCTCATCGGGCATTTTCAAACCCGCATCAACAAGCTCACGCTCGAGAACGAAATCGCGCTCGAACAAATCGGCGAGGATTTTCTGGCAGATCCTGCATTGTTTGATTACGATAAGGATTACGAAAACTACACCTGTCGCCCGGTTGGTTCGGATACCTCCTACGCTATGGCGGTTTATCCCAAGAGCGACACCGAGTTCAAGACGGCTGTTCTTTACGTTGAGGTAGCAAAAGAAAACGGAGAAATTCTGCACTGGCGCTACTCTCTCCCCGAAAACGTACATTAAATCTGATACTCTGAAACGGAGAAAAAGATATGCAACTTTCTGATATTTTGCAATCCAAGCAGGTCAAAAACATTAGCGCTTTTTTGCAGAAGGATATTACAATTCAAAAAAACACAACCCCCGAATATTTGACAACGATTTCGATTGACCCCGAACGTTCGGTTTTCCATTTTTATAGCGAGCTCGGGGAAGACGCAACCGAAATCAAGCATTATATAAAAGGCTACACAAGCGCCCAATTTAACGATATCTTTTTTGAGGAGTTTAAGGGTGCCATTGCCGAGTTCATCGCCAACATGCCTGCCAACACCATTCACAAGGTGTCGGTTGTTTTGCCCGACAATGCGGTGCTCACCGACACGTTTAAGATCCCCACGCTCAAGGGCTTTGGTCAAACCTCCAAAACCTTGGAGTCCACCATGGCGGGTCTTTACCGCAACTATCGCGAGCTCTACGTAGCATCGCAGGTGTTGGATCAAAACAAAACCTTTACCACCTTTGGCATTGTGGCAGTTAAGGCAAGCATCATTTCCTCTATTCACGCGGCGTGCCTTGCAAACCGCCTGACCGTCACCGCGGTTACCTATTCCTCTAACGCGCTCATCAGCGGCGCCGCCCTCATCAACCCCAAGCTGCGCAACGCATCTTATTTGATGATGGATATTAAGGGCGTTTACACGCGCTTTACCTTTGTTGTTAAGGGCAAAACCGCAGGCTTTTACACCGTTCCCTTTGGCAGAGAGTTTTTGAGAAAGGGCAAGATCACCCCCGAGGATATGCTATTTGACCACTCCTATGCTGAACTGATGGTGCTCACCGCACGCGAGGCGGCAAAAAACAAAAAGCGCGCCAACGAGGAGGCGGCAGAAGCCCTTGCCGATCTTGACGACGATGACGACGACGATTGGGAGGCAGAAATGAATGCCGCACTCGAAGCCGCCGCAGAGGTTGCCGAGGCAGCCGAGGCAGTAGAGGCCATTGAGGCGGGCGACGAGAACATCCCCGAGCCCGAGGAAGTCGAGGAGGCAAGCGACGAGATCATGGGCGAGGTAGTAGAGCCCGAGGAAAGCTTCCACAATGTTGCCCTCGACCCTGCATTGGTTGTAAAAAAGACCCCCCGCATTTTGCCGAGCTTTATGAAGCGCCCCGAGCCCACCACCCGTGAGGGCATTGCATACGAAAACTTCCGTGTGCTTGTCAAGTGGGCACTCACGCTCATTCAAGAAAACGACAAGATCACCGCAGCAGGCAAGCCCGAGTTTGTTTGCGTTAACATTCCCCGTGACCTGATGCACGTCATCGAGCCCACCAACGCGGAGCTTTCCGAAAACAAGATCCCCTTTGTTCCCATGCCCAGAGATGGCAAAACCGCATCGGTTCTTGCTAACCTCGAGTTGTATGCAGGCTTCTTCCCGCGTCAAATTCTGCCCTTCGGCAAGTTCTAAAGGGGGCAGGGTATGGAACACTTTTATTTGATTTGCGCCTACGTTCTGTCGGGCATTCTCGGCCTTTGCGTGGGTAGCTTTCTCAACGTGGTCATTTACCGTTGGCCCAACAACATGAGCATTGCAAAGCCCAACTCGCATTGCCCCACCTGCAAATATGAGTTGCGTTGGTATGATAACATTCCGGTGCTTTCTTACCTTATGCTTGGCGGCAAATGCCGCAGCTGCAAAACGCACATCTCCTTCCGCTACACGGCGGTTGAGATTGCAAACACCCTTTTGTGGTTGCTCTGCGCCTTTCTGTTTTGGCAAAAGAGCATTCCGCTCGCTTGCATCTACATGCTTGTTTGCTCCATTTTTATTTGCATCTTCTTTATCGACATTGAGCACAAGATCATTCTTGACCGCTTTCAAATCGCCCTGCTCGTTTTGGGCGTTGCAAGCATCTTCTTTGATAAGGACACCTCTTGGGGCTCGCACATCATTGGCGGCCTTGCCGGCTTTGTTGTGTTCTACCTCATCTCCTGGGGCTTTGAAATCACGCGCCACAAGGAAGGCCTTGGCGGCGGCGACGTAAAGCTTGCAGGCGTTGTTGGACTTTTGCTCGGCTGGGAGCGTTTGCTCCTCGGCTTGCTGATTGCTACCATTCCCGCGGCAATCATTTTGGCGCTCCTCTCCCGCGGCAAAGAAGGAGAGGAAAGAGAATTCCCCTTTGCACCCTTCCTTGTCATCGGCTTTGGCATTTCGATGCTCTTTGGAAGCGGTATCATCGGTTGGTATTTATCCCTGTTTGGAATATGAGAGAAAGAGAGGTAAAGGCTTATGCCAACATATAAGTACGTAGCAGTCGATTTAAGAAAAAAGAAATATAAAGGCATATTCATTGCCGATGACGAAAACGATCTTGCGGTGCAGCTGACAAAGCAAAATCTGTACTTGGTTTCCTCGTCTCTCTACAAGGGTGGCACACCGTCTGCCTTTTTCACCCTGGGCACCGGCGGTGTTAAGCTCTCCGAGCTGACCACCTTTTGCCGACAGTTCTCTATTATGATCTCCACGGGCATCCCCCTGCTTGGTTGTATTGAAAGCTTAAAGGAACAGCCCTACTCGGCATATTTCAAATCCATTTTGCAGGTCGTCAGCGAGGACGTTAAGAGCGGTGCAATGCTCTCCGAGGCGATTGACAAGCACAAAAAGGTATTCCCCAACTTCTTCCGCAGCATGGTGCACATCGGTGAGGCGAGCGGAAAGCTTGACAGAGTTTTTGTAGCCCTTGCCGACTATTACGAGTCCGATTCCGCAATCAAGCGCAAGGTCAAGGGGGCTATGGCATACCCCTCTATGCTCGCGCTGATGACGGTAGGTATTGTTATTTTGATGCTGACCTTCATCGTTCCCACCTTCCGCGAAACACTTTCTCAATTGGACGTTGAAGCCACCGGCATTACGGCGATCGTATACGATCTCTCCGACTTTTTGCTGGAGTGGTGGACAACGATCGTGGCGGTTTTGATCATTGTTGGCGGCGGATTTTTCCTGTTCTCCAAAACCACTGTTGGTCGCAACTTCATTGACATTTTCCTCATCAAATGCCCCTTGGTTGGGCGCGTGCAGATCAACCTGATCACCGCACGCTTTGCCCGCGCGTTCAGCCTGCTTTTGGAAAGCGGCATGGATATGGCGGCGGCGCTTGACACCATTTCTATCATTTTAGGCAACACGTATGTTGAAAAACGCTTTAACGAGGCGGCAGAGGACGTTCGCCACGGTGTATCCCTAACCAACGCATTCCAACGCCAAAAGCTCTTTCCGCAAATGCTGTTGCAAATGATTGCCATTGGCGAAAAGACCGCAACACTTGAGACGGTTCTCAACCGTTCCTGCGCATTCTTTGATGACGAAGTAGAAACCTCGCTCAACTCTCTCACCTCTAAAATTCAACCCACAATGCTCATTATTATGGGTGGCGTAATCGGAACCCTGTTTATTGCGGTTTACTCGCCCATGCTGTCCATTATGAATGGACTTGGAGGTATCTGATGAATATAAACAGAGAGCTTTTACAGTTTTACGTCTACAAAAAGGTCATTAAAAGAAAGCAGGTAGATAGAATTCTTGAGGATTGCGAGCGCCTTGGCGTATCGGTTCGCAACTACATGCTTGCAAAAGAGTACGTAACCGAGGCAACCGAAACCGCCGTTCTCAGTGAGTTCTACTGCGTACCCCACGTTGAGCTTGAATTGCTCGACATTGACCGATCCCTTTTTGATATTTTTTCCTTCGAGTTTATCAAGCGCTACAAGGTCGTTCCCGTATCTATGAGCCTTGAGGGCAGATTGCTGATTGCAACGGCAAAGCCCCTCGACTGTGCATCTATGTCGGCAATCAGCTCGCAGGTTGTTTGCCCCATCGACTACGTTTTGGTGCCCGCCACGCAAATCGACCGTTACGTCGACAAGTCGGATCGT
>JAZRKS010000074.1:0-3737 GCA_045646445.1 Eubacteriales bacterium
CCACGATGTTCGCATCCTTTGGCAACTGTTTTTCAAGTTCTGCGGCGGCGTGGAGTGCGGCTCCCGAGGTAATGCCAACGAGGAGTCCCTCGGTGGGGGCAAAGGCTCGGGCGGCGCGGTAGGCGTCCTCATCGGTGACGGTGATGATGTCGTCGATGATGGCTTTATCGAGGTTATCGGGAATGAAATTCGCGCCGATTCCCTGCAAGCCGTGCGCGCCTGCATATCCCTTGGAAAGCAAGGGCGAGGTTTCGGGCTCTACTGCAACAATGCGGCAGTTGGGGCTTTGTTCTTTCAGGTATTTGCCAACGCCCGAGAGTGTTCCGCCTGTTCCAACGCCTGCCACAAAGGCATCGATGCGACCGTCGGCATCCTCCCAAATTTCGGGGCCTGTGGTGGTATAATGTGCTTGGGGATTGGCAGGGTTATCGAATTGCGACGGAATAAAGCTATTTTCAATTTGTTTAGCAAGTTCTTTTGCTTTTGCAACGGCACCTGTCATGCCAAGTGCGCCATCGGTCAGGACGATTTCGGCACCGTAGGCGGCAAGAAGTGCGCGACGTTCGGCACTCATACTGTCGGGCATTGTGAGAATCAGGCGGTATCCGCGATGGGCACAAAGAGCCGCCAGACCGATGCCTGTGTTGCCACTGGTCG
Organism: Eubacteriales bacterium; assembly: GCA_045646445.1. GTDB lineage: Bacteria > Bacillota > Clostridia > Oscillospirales > CAG-272 > UMGS1865. Next base: position 658 of record JAZRKS010000074.1, read on the forward strand.
GCTCGATGACGGTTGCCCCCTCTTTGATGCATCCGCGTGCCTCTGCATCGTCGAGCATAGAAAGGGCTATGCGATCCTTGGCACTGCCTGCAGGGTTAAAGCACTCAAGCTTGCACAAGAGATGTGTCTCCACTCCTACAGTTGCGGCAAAGTTATGCGCCTCCATAAGCGGCGTTTTTCCTATCAGTTCTGCGATATTGTGAAACAGCACGGCGCGCACCTCTCCTCAATCTCTTTTTTCTTATTGTATCACAAATCTTTGGGTTTGTCAATTCAATATGCGAGTTTTTTGTATGAATGGCTCTCCCTAGGGAGAGCTCCCGACGGAGGAGGGTGAGAGGGGGCGCCCCCTCTCCGTCATTTTCTTACGAAAATGCTACCTCTCCCCAAGGAGAGGCCTCGTTTGAAATTCTCCTATAAAACAGAAAAAAACAGCACGGAAAACTCCATACTGTTTTATTCTGAGCCAAAGTTGGGTTAGGACTTTGACGTCTTTTGTTTGGTTTGATTACTTGTTCAGCGCGTTGAGCTTCTTTGTGAACTGGCTCTTCTTGTGAGCTGCTGCGTTCTTATGGATGATTCCGTAAGCGGCTGCTTGGTCAACCTTCTTAACAGCTTCCTTGTAAGCTGCTTGAGCGGCTGCCATATCACCGGAAGCAAGAGCTGCATCAAACTTCTTCATTTCAGTCTTGAGCGCGCTGCGGTGCATTTTGTTTTGCAGGGTCTTGGTTTCGATAACCTTAACTCTCTTCTTTGCAGACTTGATGTTCGGCATGGTTTTTTTACCTCCCTATAGATTTGAAATTCGAATAACTGATATTTCAAAGCGGCACCTGAGAGGGTGTGCACTGCTTCATCCATATACTGCTATATTGTACCACAAACTTTTGGGAATTGCAATACCTTTTTTGAAAAAAGTTTAATTTTTTTTGAGAAAATTGACATATTTTGAAATGCTAAATTTTTTTGCTTGTTTCCTTGCTGTTTTTTTGCAGATTATCTTGATTTTTTGCAAAATTTATACTATAATGTTAGCAAGGGGCAACCCTAAAATACATAAAGGAGCACATTTGATATGGCAAAAAAGAAAACCATTACCGGCGCTTATGAAGCTCTGCCGAAGATTGTAAAAATTCTTCTGCAAATTTTCCTTGGTGCGATTATTGGCGGTGTTTACAGAATCCTGCGTTACCTTGAAACCAAGAATATCGTTACCCTTGTAGTTGGTATTCTCGCGCTGATTCCCCCCATCGATTTCGTTTTCTGGATCATCGACCTCGTTACCGAAATCACCGGCGACCGCATCTCTGTTCTTGCTAACTAATAAAGATTTAAGCAGACTCTTTGGAGTCTGCTTTTTCTTTGCGAAATAATTCAACCTACAGGAGAAAAATTCTCTCCAAACGAGTTATTGACTTTCCCTATAAATGTGCTATAATGGTATCAGGATGAGCGCACATTCAAAACATTTTGGAGGAACAACTATGATGAAACTTGGAGAAAAAATAAAATCTCTGCGAAAGCAGAAAAATATCTCGCAAGAGGTATTTGCCAACTATCTTGGGGTGTCGTTTCAAGCGGTTTCCAAATGGGAAAACGGCAACACGATGCCCGACGTAACAATGATTCCCGCAATTGCTTCCTTTTTTGGCGTTTCGACAGATGAATTGTTTGATTTCAACCTTTACGAGATTGAGAAAAACGTTGAAGCAATCGTGGATGAACACAGCAAATATTGGGATGAGGATAAAACAAAAGCGGAACAGATTATCCGCGATGGGTTAAAGCAATATCCGGGGAATGATGTGTTATTGAATTGCTTGATCGGTGTTATCTCGGAGTTGGGAAAAAATGATGAGGTTATTACAATTGGGAAGGCACTTGTAGAAAGCACGAAATATGATGATGTACGCCTTGACGCATACCGTATAATGGCAGAAGCATATAAAGCAAAAGGCGAATATGAATTGGCTAAAGAAGCAATCGAACATATTCCCGAAATATACTTTTCCAATTTATATGTAAAAGCATATCTGTTAGAAGGTGAAGAGAAATATGAGGCCGCCGCTAAAGAATCATCTTTGTGCTTGGAACACTTGATTTGGATGCTTGAAATTTTGGGAGAAATATATTTTGGAAAAGGTGAAACCGAAAAAGCCAAGATAAAATATACGCAAGCAATTAACGTACTGAAAGCATTTGACAATGATTTTGAAACAAAATATACACACAGCAAGTACGATCCCGAAAAAATGAAAGAACTTGAAACCAAACTCAAACTGATTCAATAAAAAGATTTTGGTAGCATCAAGCCCCACCTCGGTGGGGCTTTTATGCCTTTCGGCACAGGAGGAACTTTGCTCGCACGTTTCTAACGAATATACCAAACAAAACCACTGTCTGTCATTCTGAGCGCAGGGCGAAGCCCGAAGTCGAACTTCTGCGGGTTGAGCGAAGCGAACAAGCAGAAGCGCAAGGTGTAGCCGCAGCGGGATATGGCTCAAAATTTCGGTGACTTTCCAAAGGGAATGTTACATTTACTGTAATAAGCCACTCAAACTCGTTGCCATATCCCTTCGTCGCTTACGCTCCTCGGTTTTGTATCGGATCGTCGCCGCAAGCGGCTCACTCCCTCAACAAAACTTCGACTACGAAAACCGCCTCGCGGTTTTCTCCGCTCAGAATGACATACAGTGGGTTTACGCGGCGAGCATTTGTTGATTTTTTTCTGTTTTTTTATTTTCAATAAAAAAGATATGCAAAACCTATTGCACTTTGCGTTTTTTTGCGGTATAATATATCATGTTGAATTATGGCTATTTTGAAGCCGACAAATATCGGAGGATAAAAAAATGAGTAAGAAGCTTGAAAAAATGAAGAATTTTAACGGCGTGCAAGGTCCCGTTCTCACTATCGTTATGGATGGCGTAGGACTTGCTCCCGATACCGTTTCCAATGCGGTCACGGGTGCATACACCCCCAATCTCGACGCGCTGATGAAGAACTACCCCATGGTGTCCCTCAAGGCACACGGCACTGCAGTCGGTCTGCCCAAGTCGGAGGCCAAGCGGTCTTAGGAA
>JAZRKS010000075.1:0-3359 GCA_045646445.1 Eubacteriales bacterium
GTAGTGCGACTCCAAAAGAATTTGCACCGCGTTCTTCAGGTAAGAAGACATTGCCGAGAGCGAGAGAAGAAAGGCCAAAAAATCTTCTTCGTTTTCAAGGTCTAACGCCTTTTGATTGGCAAACGCCGCAATGCTTTCCACGGTTGCCGCGCGCTCGTCCTCTTTGAGGGCAAGGTAGTGCGTGTAGATGCGCTCAAGCGCTGCCGCGTCGTATTCGGGCAGGGCATAGAGGTTTTGCAAAACGCGCTTGATCTCGCCAATTGAGAGCGTGTTTTTCATTTCGTAGACGAGCAGCATTTGCAAAATTTGCTCCTTGGTATACTTTTTGCCCTTGATGGGGGAGAGCAGACCGTCCTTGGAGTAGTTGTTTATCATTGTTTTGGTCAGCGCGCGATCTGTAAATCGAGGTGACCCCTCTTTGCGCTTTTCGTCGGCAAGACTTGTAATCTGGTCGAGATAAAGATCAATCGACGGAATTTCGTGCGGATGCAGATCGGCATCGTGCACGGCCTCTGCAAGCAGTGCCTTTAATTCGTTTTCGTTCACGGGGGAGTTCTCCCTTCTGCGGTTTTGATGTCCGCTTGATGTGTTTTGTGACACCATTATAACCGATTTTTGATAAAAAATCAATACTTTTATAAAAGTTATAAAAAGAAACGAAAAAAGAGGGAATGAGAGCGTCAAAGGAACAAAAAGTTTTCCACAGTTTTTCTGCATAAAAGGGCGAAAAATGCCGAAAAATGGCACGAAAATACAAGTTTTCCGCATAATCCACAGACTTTTCCACAGTTTTGCACATAAACAAAAAGTAAATGTGGAAAACTTTTTGCCCGCAAAATCCCCCAACACATTTGACAAATGCCGATTTTTGTGATATAATTAGGGAGCGCAGAATGCGGAGTGCAGAGGTAAAACAACTTTCCGAGTGACCGGGTCTTGAAGAGTTTCCCAGCGGCTCGGTCATGCTCGCATTGACTATCTATTTGTATCTTATATCTAACGACTTACATTTATAAACCTTTTGTTAGAGATTTCTTGAAAGGGGTGTGGGGAAAACGAAATGTTTTGTTTGCAAAACATTTCCGTAGCAACGGAACGTTGCGATGTTCTTTTGCAAGAAGCTTTTCCCACAAAAGACAACTATGAAAACTATCGGTATTATCTGTGAATGCAACCCATATCACGGGGGGCATGAATATTTAATGAAATGCGCAAGGGAAAGCGGAGCCGACGCAATTGTTTGCGTAATGAGCGGCAACTTTGTGCAACGCGGCGAGGCGGCGGTACTGTCACCGCACGCGAGAGCTGAAATCTTGGTGTCGAGCGGCGCGGATGCGGTGGTCGAATTGCCGTTTCCTTATGCGGCATCAAGTGCGGAATTTTTTGGCCGTGCAGGCATAGAGATCCTTTCCCGACTTGGCGTGGATGAGGTTTGGTTCGGCTCCGAATCGGGAGACATCGAGGCTCTTTCGCGCTATGCCGAAATTGCCGATTCTCGGGAGTTTCGCGAGGCGTATGCCACCGCTACCGAGCGCGAGGGCGGCACGGCAAGTGCTTATTTTAGCCTGCTTGTAAAAATGGCGGGTACCAAAACCGTTGCGTGTGCTCCCAACGATATTCTCGGTATTTCCTATTTGCGCGCCATTCGCAGGCTGCAGTCCTCCATTCGTCCCGTTACCATTCAGCGAGAGGGCAGCGGATACGCCGAAAAGGAACTGGTTATGGGCGCGTTTCCGTCCGCAACTGCTTTGCGACGCGCATGGGAAGAAAACGAAATTGAAAGCATTATGCCCTATCTCCCCGGTGTTTGCGGTGAAATTTCGCGCCGCGAGGGCAGAGCCCAAAACGCACCCGCAACGCTCAAAAACGCCGAATCCTTGGTGCTCGGCATGCTGGCGCTGACGCCGCAAGCGGAGCTTGAGGGCTACGAGGGGCTTGGTGGCGGTCTCGCCGGCAGACTGCACAATGCCGCAATCAAAGCCAACACGCTAACCGAATTTTATGAGCTTTGCGCCACCAAAAAATATCCCGACGCACGCATCCGTCGCGGTGTTCTTGCGGCTCTCTTGCGCGTAAAGCAGGAGGACCTGCGCGCACCTGTTTCCTACGTTCGTTTGCTCGCGGTAAACGAAACAGGCAGAGCGTTCCTTGCATCGGCACGCAAAACAAGTGATTTGTCAATCGTCACACGCCAAACCGACCTGCCTGCAACACCTGCCGCCGCACGTCAGTTTGAACTGGAGTCCGCATCCGCTGCGCTCTATTCCAAATGCTTGCCTCGTGCCATCGCCGCTGATGAGCAACTGCGCCGTCCGCCTGTGATTTTGGCATCCAAAAAATAAAAATCAAAAAAATCGAAAAAACACTTGACAATCAGGCAAAAATCGTGTATAATTTTGAAGGATATTTCGCGAAAGGCAAAGCCACGCGAACAAATCTTGTATAACCGGTTGAGGGGAGGGATAAGAAAATGGCAGAAATCAGAGTAAAGGAAGGCGAATCTTTGGATAGCGCTCTTCGTCGCTTTAAGCGTGCAACCGCCCGTTCAGGCATCCTCACCGAGCTTCGCAAGAGAGAACACTATGAGAAGCCGAGCGTAAAGCGTAAGAAGAAGTCTGAAGCAGCCAGAAAGCGTAAGTACAAGTAATTTGTGCACCGCTTACAAAATAGGAGTCGACCATATCGGTCGGCTCCTTTTTTGTGTGTTTATTAGAGCGATTGCGGGGGAGAAGAGAGTGCAGCGTGCAGAATGCAGAGTGCAGAGTTGGGGATTATAAACCGTAGGGGCGACCATTGGTCGCCCGCTCAGAATGACAAGCTGCGTGGGGCTTTATCTTAATATTTTAATATATTTCTTATATACAAAAATCCCAATAAGCCCTTGACAAGGGGGCTTTTTTTGTGTATAATTAAATAAGTATGATACACTCGGCAAGAGTTTGTATTTTTCATACTGCATACTAACGAAATAAGAAAAGGGAGGTGTAAGAATGGTACAATTATGGGTTCTGGTTGTCTCCGTTGCGGCCGCTATCGTTGTGGCAGGTGCTGCAGGCTGTGGCATTGGCTTTGCTATTCGCAAGAACATTGGCGAAAAGAAGATCGGTTCTGCCGAGCAAGAAGCAAAACGCATCGTAGAAGAAGGCAAAAAGAACGCCGAGGCCAAGAAGAAGGAGCTTCTGCTTGAGGGTAAGGAAGAAGTGCTGCGCCTGCGCAATGAGACCGAACGTGATCTCAAAGAGCGTCGCACCGAAATTTCCCGTCAAGAGCGCAGACTTGTGCAAAAGGAAGAAAACCTTGACAAAAAGACCGAAGCGTTGGAACGCAAAAACGAGCAACTGGACGAAAAGCTGAAGGCA
>JAZRKS010000076.1:0-1976 GCA_045646445.1 Eubacteriales bacterium
CCTTGCTGGGGGAAACCTCCACCGACAGGGTATCGCCGACCTTGGCCAGCGTCGCACTGATGGCAGCAGACATCACCATATCGGGCGCCTTGGTGGTCAGGAATTCGGTCATCATATAGCCGGTGTTGGTTCCGATACGGATCTTGCACCAGCTGTCACCATACTCCAGCACGGTGGCCTGCGTACCCACAGCATAAGTCGCGATGGTGGGGAAAATCTTGCTGGCGCCGGCACGCATACGCACGCCCTTGCCGTTCTCGAATATGAGCACGATATTTTCCTTTGCGGGGTACTTGTTTTGAATATTCATCAAAATGGGCTTTTCGTCGGCGTCCATCTTGAGCTTAACAGGCAGGTAGTCACCAAGAGCCGAAGCCTTTGTAGTGTCAAAGTCCTCTGCCTTTGCGCGGTAGAGCTGCTGACGGTTGGTCAAGAAGATAAAGTTATCGGTGTTTTGACCGTCCACCAAATAGAGCTGCTCGTCATCCTCTTTAAAGGATTGCTCATCGTTACCCTGCAGGGAGCGGAAGGTAATCTTTTTGAAATACCCTTCGCGGCTGAGAACAAAGCGAGCAGGGTAATTTTCAATGTGTTCTTCTTCCTTGTATTCCTTAATGGTGCCGGCAGACACGATTTGTGTGCGGCGGGGCTGACCGTATTTCTTTTTGATCTCGGTGAGCTGCCCAATGATGAGCGCTTTTTGCTTGAGCTCGTCTTTCAGGACTTCTTCCATATCGGCGATTTCTTTTTGCAAATCCTCAATTTCTGCCAAGCGGTTGATGATGTACTCGCGGTTGAGGTAGCGCAATTTGATCTCGGCAATATAGTTTGCTTGAATTTCGTCAATGTCAAAGCCCGCCATCAAGTTGGGAACAACCTGAGACTCTTTCTCTGTTTTACGGATGATGCGAATGGCTTTATCGATGTCAAGCAAGATTTTGCCCAAGCCGAGCAACAGGTGGAGCTTGTCCTTCTTCTTTTTAAGGTCGAACTTCAGCTCACGGCGCACGCATTGCAAGCGGAAGGAAATCCACTCTTGCAAAATCTCTTGCACGCCCATTGTGCGGGGTGTGGAGTTGATGAGAATGTTGAAGTTGCAACGGAAGCTATCCTCAAGGGGAGTCATCTTAAACAATTTTGCCATCAGCTTGTCGGGGTCGGTGCCGCGGCGCACGTCAATGGCAAGCTTAAAGCCGTTGAGGTCGGTCTCATCGCGGAAGTCGGTAACCTCTTTGAGCTTGCCCTCTTTGGAGAGTATCGCCAGCTTTGCCATTATCAACTCAATGGTTGTTGAGTAAGGAATTTGGATGACCTCAATACAACTGTTTTCCTTATCAAAAACGTAGCGCGCACGCATGCGAATGGAACCTACACCCGTGGTGTAAATACGCTTCATTTCCTCTTCGTCATAAAGAATGGCACCGCCACCGGGGAAGTCGGGGGCTTTGATGAGTTCCATGAGCTTATCAAGGGGGAGACGGGGCTTGCGCAGCATGGCAATGGTACCGTCGCAGATCTCAGCGAGGTTAAAGGAGCAAATATTGGACGCCATACCAACCGCAATACCCATGGTGGGCATAACCAACACGTTGGGGAAGGTGGTGGGCAGGAGCGAGGGCTCCTTCATGGTGGCATCGTAGTTGTCTATCATGTCTACGGCATTTTTTTCAATGCCGCCAAAGAGCTCGGTGCAAATGGGTGCAAGTTTTGCCTCGGTGTAACGCGATGCCGCAGCAACCGTGTTAGAGGAATATTGCTTACCAAAAGAACCCTTGGAATCAATAAGAGGGTGCAGAAGCGTTTCGTTTCCGCGCGTTAGGCGCACCATCGTATCGTAAATAGATGCATCACCGTGCGGATTGAGTTTCATCGTAGCACCAACAATGTTTGCACTCTTGGTAAAGCCACCGGTGAGAAGTCCCATTTTATACATGGTATAAAGAAGCTTGCAAGTCGGATCGTAGCCATGTCGTTCT
>JAZRKS010000077.1:0-5083 GCA_045646445.1 Eubacteriales bacterium
TACAAAAAGTGGGGTAGCAGTGCGGTGGACGTTGCCAAAAACAATCCCTATATGCTCTGTGAGGAGATTGAGGGCATCGGCTTTGAGCGCGCCGACCGATTGGCAATCAAATTAGGGCTCGCACTTGATTCACAAGACCGCCTTTGCAGCGGTGTTAAGCATCTGCTCACCACAAACGCGCACCAAAACGGTCACGTTTGCCTGCCGCGCCAGACGCTGGTAGCAGGAGCGGCAAAGCTGCTCGAAGCATCTCCCGAGGCAGTGGATGCGGCCATTTCTGCCCTCATCAAAGCCAAAAAGCTTTGCACCGTTTATACAAACGAGGTGCATTACGTTTACGATAAACAATCCTTTGAGGATGAAAGATACATTGCGCGCAAGCTGGCGCTTCTTGATAAGGTTTGCGACGTGATGAATACCGAAAACATCGATGCCTTTATCAAGCGCGAGGAGCGCGAGAGCGGTATGCAATATGCAAAAGAGCAACGCCGTGCCATTTTTGCCGCGCTTGAGAGCGGTGTCATGCTGCTCACGGGCGGTCCCGGAACGGGTAAGACCACGGTTGTACGCGCACTTTTGCACATCTTTGACAGTATGGGGCTCAACGTAGCCCTCTGCGCTCCCACGGGACGCGCGGCAAAGCGACTTTCCGAGTCCACCTCTTGCGAGGCAAAAACCATTCACCGCCTGCTTGAATACGGCGGCGGAGAAACGGGCGGACACGCACATTTCCAACGCAACGAAAGCAATCTGCTCGACGAGCACGCCATCATCGTGGATGAGGCATCTATGGTCGATAACGCGCTCATGGCTTCGCTTTTGCGCGCCATTAAGCCGGGTGCACGGCTCGTTATCATTGGTGACGCCGACCAGCTCCCCTCGGTAGGCGCTGGCAACGTGCTCTGCGACCTTTTGGCAAGTGGAAGGTTTGCCACAGTACGCCTTAATGAAATCTTCCGTCAGGCGCAACAGAGCCTGATCGTTACCAACGCGCACGCCATCAACCGTGGGCAAATGCCGCGACTTGACGTCAAGGATAACGATTTCTTCTTTTTGCCGCGCATGAACGACCGCGAAATTGCCGACACGGTAGCACAGCTTTGCAGCGTTCGCCTGCCGCGCACCTACGGGGAAATGGGCGTCAAGGGCGTTCAGGTCATTGCACCCTCGCGCCGCGGCGAAACGGGAACCGAGCATCTCAACGTTCTACTTCAAAGCGTGCTCAACCCTGCCGACGAGCGAAAGCGTGAGTACAAATTCCGCGAGATCGTCTTTCGCGAGGGCGACCGCGTGATGCAAATCAAAAACAACTATGACCTTTATTGGGAGCGTGAGGACGGCTCTTGGGGCAACGGTGTTTTCAACGGGGATATCGGTACCATTCTCTACATTAACCGCTCCGATGAAAAAATGCAGATCGAATTTGAGGATCGCCTTGCCGATTACGATTTCAGCATGCTCGATGAGCTTGAGCCGGCATATGCTGTAACGGTGCACAAAAGTCAGGGCAGTGAATATCCTATCGTAGTCATTCCGCTCGGCTCTGCTGCCGAAATGCTGCTCTCCCGCAACCTCTTTTACACGGCGGTCACCCGTGCCCAAAATATGGTTATTCTCGTCGGTCGCGAGGATAAGATTCGCACGATGGTTGAAAACAACCGCCCGTCAATGCGTTATACGGGGCTTTGCCGTTGGCTTGGTGAGGTGGAATGATGCGCCGCATGAACTATTTGCGCGATCTTTTGTTCCCACCCAAGTGTGCGGCTTGCCACACGCTTTTGCAATGGCAAACACCAACAGAGGGAGCCGCGCCATCACTTTGCCCAAATTGTTTTGCTGAATGGGAGAGTGAGGAACTGGATACCTGTGGCATTTGTGCTATGAAGGTGTGCGAATGTGGGTGTATGCCCGAGCGTATGCGCAAAGCAAAATGCGCGGGATTTTCCAAATTGGTGTATTACGTTCCAAGCAAAAGAACGCTCGTGCAAAACCGCTTGATCTATCTCATCAAGCGCAAAAATCACGACCGTGCCTACTCCTTCCTTGCCGAACGTCTTTCCAAATTGGCAGAGGACGTCATTGCAAAAGAGGGCTGGAGCCGCGAGGATGTGATCGTAACTTATCTGCCGCGCACGTGCCGTGCACATCTGCAAAACGGCATCGATCAAGCCGCCGAGCTTGCCCTGCGTGTAGGGGAGAACTGTTCGCTTGAGGTAAGGTCGCTCCTTTGCCGCAAACGCGGTGGCGAGGAGCAGAAAAAGCTGACACCCGTCGAGCGTATTCGCAACGTGCGCACCTCGATCGACTTGAAAAAAGGCGCAGATTGCCGCGATAAAGTTGTGCTACTGGTTGATGATATCGTTACCACAGGCAACGGAATGGCGCGCTGTACAAAGCTGTTGCGTCGCGCGGGGTGCCGTGCTGTTTGGGCGCTTACGGTAGCATCCGATGCCTATAACAAGGATTTGCACTGATATCTATTTTAGAATTTTTAGAAAATATATTGATTTCGACGGGAAAATAATGTATAATTAACTCGAAGAACTACAAGGGAAGGGAGGTTTTGCCCGTGAAAAAGCAGGAAACGGCAAAAAGTGCTGCAAATATTCGCCAAAGCTCGGCAGGTCGCGTACAAAAAAAGCGTGGACGCAAGGGTATTTTTGAACGTGCAAAGTCTCTTGTTCAAAAGTTTCAGCTCAGCCGCAACATTGGCATTGACCTTGGCACCGCAACCGTTTTGGTTTACGTGCAGGGTAAGGGCATCGTGCTCCAAGAGCCCTCGGTAGTGGCAATTGACACCAACACCGACCGCATTCTCAAGGTGGGCATCGAGGCACAGCAAATGCTTGGCCGAACCCCCGGCAACATTGTGGCGGTCAGACCTCTGCGCGATGGCGTTATCAGCCAATACGAGGTCACACTCAAAATGATCCAATATTTCATTCGTCGCGCCTGCGGAAATCTCTTTTTCCAGCCCAGCGTTATGATTTGCATTCCCTCGGGCATTACCGAGGTTGAAGAAAAAGCCGTGCTCGACGCCGCACGTGAGGCAGGCGCGCAAAAGACTTACCTGATAGAGGAGCCCGTTGCTGCCGCCATCGGTGCAGGGCTGAATATCTATGCCCCCGTCGGCAATATGGTTGTTGACATCGGCGGTGGAACCACCGACGTAGCCGTTCTTTCCCTTGGTGGCGTTGTTGTATCGCGCTCTACCAAGATCGCGGGCGACAAGTTCGACGAGGCAATTATTCGTTACGTGCGCCGCAAATACAATGTGCTCATCGGTGAGAGAACTGCAGAAGCAGTGAAAAAACAAATCGGCGCGGTTTACGACCACCCCGAAGCCGTACACGTTGAGGTAAAGGGAAGATGCATCCGTCAGGGACTGCCCAAGGTGATCACTATCAGCTCCAAGGAAATGATTGAGGCGTTGGCAGAGCCCGTAACGGCAATTCTCGATGCCATTTGCTGGGTGATTGAAAACACGCCCCCCGAGCTGCTTGGCGATATTTTACGCAACGGCATTGTTATGACGGGTGGCGGAAGTCTGCTTTACGGCTTTGACCAACTCGTTGAGCAAGTAACGGGAATTAAAACAAGAGTCGCCAAGGATGCGGTATCCTGCGTAGCAATCGGCACGGGCAAATCTCTTGATAATCTTGACCTGTTGCAAGAGGGCGCGATTAACATCTCCAGAGATAAAAGAAGTCGTGTATAAGTAACAACTTTGAAAACAACTCAAAGACGGTGAGCCATTCACCGTCTTTATATTACCCATTACCGAAAGGAAAATCATTATGTCCTATCTCATTCAAAACCGCAAGCCCGCGTCGGTCTTTCGCTTTTTTGAGGACCTTTGCGCCATTCCGCACCCCTCTTACCACGAGGAAAAGGTAGCCGACTACCTCTGCGTCTTTGCCGCCGAAAGGGGACTCGAATATTACCGCGATAATTTGCACAACGTGCTTATCAAAAAGCCCGCAACGCCCGATAGAGCAGGGGATGCACCCATTCTGTTCCAAGGCCACACCGATATGGTTTGCGTAAAAACTCCCGACTGTGACATCGACTTTATGAAGGACGGTCTCACTCTTTATATCGACGGTGACTTTTTGCGCGCCAGGGGCACCACGCTCGGTGCCGATGACGGCATTGCCGTTGCCACCATGCTTGCCCTCCTTGATGGCGAGCTTTCCTCTCACCCCGCGCTCGAATGTTTGTTTACCTCTGCCGAGGAAGTCGGACTTGACGGTGCAGAGGGCTTTGATTACTCCAAAATCAGCGCGCGCAAAATGATCAATATGGATAGTGAGGATCTCGGTATCATCACCGCAGGATGCGCAGGCGGTTTGCGCTCCACCTTGACCAAAAAGTGCGCGAGCGTTCCCTTTGCGGGGGAGTGCCTGACGGTTTCTTTGCAAGGGCTCTTTGGCGGACACTCGGGTGTGGACATCTGCTCCGGTCGCGCCAATGCGAACAAACTCATGGGGCGTCTCTTTGCCAAGTGGCAAAAAGCCGAGGGGGAGGCGCACTTGATTTCTATCAACGGTGGCTCCAAGGACAACGCCATTCCGAGCATTTGCGAGGCGGTCATCGCTACCGCGGATGCGCAAAAGACCACCGCGCTCTTAAAAGAGACCGCCGCCGAAATTTCCGCCGAGCTGGCAGGGGATGACAAGGGCTTTTTCATCACCGTCACCCCCACCCAAGCGCCCGAAACCATGTTTGCGGCAACCGACACGGCACAGCTGATTGCCATTCTTGCCACCGTTGACAACGGTGTTAAGGAAATGAACTACAACATCAAAACGCTGCCCGAGTGGTCGCGCAACCTTGGCGTTATCACCACCACGGGGGATGAGGTCGAATTCGTTTTCTCCTCTCGCTCGGCAATCGAGAGCCGTTTGGATGCTTCCATCGACGAGCTCGACACCCTTGCTCGCATCACGGGTTGCGTTACCAAGCATTACAGCCGCTATCCCGGTTGGGATTACGCGCCCGTCTCTCCCTTGCGCGACCTCTACGCTCGTGCCTACCGCGAGGTGACCGGCAAGGATGCCATCGTTGACGTTATCCACGCAGG
>JAZRKS010000078.1:0-9055 GCA_045646445.1 Eubacteriales bacterium
CCGCAAAGCGGTCTTGGGTGAAACTGCCGCAGAGTTTATCGCTCTTGAGGAACAGATTCCCGGCCGTCCCCCCGTTATGTGTGCGGGTTGTCCGCACCGCGGCACCTTCTACGTGCTGAACAAGCTCGGTCTTACCGTTTCGGGCGACATCGGCTGCTACACCCTCGGTGCGGTTGCACCCTTGGCGGCAGTTGACTCCACCATTTGCATGGGTGCATCTGTCAGCGCGGCACACGGCATGGCAAAGGTACAGGGCAAGGAATTTGCAGGAAAGCTCGTCTCGGTTATCGGTGACTCCACCTTTATGCACTCGGGTATTACCGGCCTTGTTGACATCGTTTACAACAAGGGCATCAATACCGTTCTCATTCTCGATAACTCCATCACGGGTATGACGGGACATCAGGATAACCCCACCACCGGCAAGACCATTCGCGGTGAGGCGACCCGTCAGGTAGACCTGATCAAGCTTTGCCAAGGCATTGGCATTGACCGCATCACGGTTGCCGATCCCTTTGACGTGAAGAACTTTGAAAAGGTTGTTAAGACCGAGCTCGCAACCGACGAGCCCTCGGTCATCATCGCACAACGCCCCTGCGCGCTCCTCAAGAGCGTCAAGTACACGGGCAACTGCACCATCACCGAAAAGTGCCGCAAGTGCAAAATTTGCATGAAGCTTGGTTGCCCCGCTATCAGCGTGGACAAGGAGAGCGGTGCCGTTCGCATCGACGTAACACAGTGCAACGGCTGCGGACTTTGCGTAGGCGTTTGCCCCTTTGGAGCAATTGAAAAGGAGGAGGCGTAATATGAGCACGAAGAATATTATGATCGTCGGCGTTGGCGGACAGGGAACTCTGCTTGCCAGCCGCATTCTCGGCAATGCCGTTATCAGCAAGGGTTATGACGTTAAGGTCTCCGAGGTTCACGGCATGAGCCAACGCGGCGGCAGCGTTGTAACCTATGTGAAATTTGGCGATGCCGTACACTCTCCCATTATCGACAAGGGCGAGGCAGACATCATTCTCGCGTTTGAGTGCCTCGAAGCTTATCGCGCACTCCCTTGGCTCAAAAAGGGCGGCAAAATGATTGTTAACGATCAAATGATCAACCCCATGCCTGTTATCACAGGTGCGGCAGAGTACCCCGAGAATATTCTCAACAAACTCGCCGCCGTTGACCTGACCGCTGTTGACGCGCTTTCTCTGGCGCGCGAGGCAGGCAATGCAAAGGCTGTTAACGTCGTTCTCATCGGCGTTATGGCAAAAAATACCGAGATTTCCTACGAGGATTGGGTAGAGACCATCAAAGCAACCGTTCCTCCCAAATTCTTGGAGGCAAACCTCAAGGCATTTGACCTTGGCTACCATCTCTGAAAAATCGCATAAGCGAAAAAATAAATTGATTCCCTAAAACGAAAGAAGGTATGAAAAATGAGCTTCTACAATCGCGAAATTGAATGTATGCCTCGCGAGGAGCTGAAAAAACTGCAAAGCGAGCGGCTTTGCGCACAAATCAAGCGTTGCTACGAGAACGTAGAATGCTTCCGCAACCGTATGGACGAAGCAGGACTTACCCCCGATGACATCAAGGGGATTGAAGACTTGCACCGCGTTCCTTTTTCCTACAAAAAGGATCTGCGCGACTATTACCCCTACGGCCTGTTTGCGGTTCCCATGAAGGACGTTGTGCGCGTACACGCATCCTCGGGTACTACCGGCAAACGAATCGTTGTCGGCTACACCCGTGATGACCTGGCTCTTTGGGATGAATGCGTTGCCCGCGTATTTCGCGCGGCAGGCGTTACCGAAGAGGATTTTGTGCAGGTCTCCTTTGGTTACGGATTTTTCACAGGCGGCCTTGGTGCACACGGCGGCGCGCAGCTCATTGGCTCTACCGTTATCCCGATTTCCGCAGGCAACACGGCAAACCAAATTCAAACCATGATCGACTTTGGTTCCACCGTGCTTTGCTGCACCCCCTCGTATGCCATGTATCTTGCCGAGGAAATTGAAAAAATGGGCGTGCGCGATCAACTCAAGCTCCGTGTCGGCATTTTTGGTGCCGAGCCTTGGAGCGAGGATATGCGCCTCAAAATTGAAGAGAAACTCGGACTGAAGGCATATGATATCTATGGACTTTCCGAAGTTCTCGGCCCCGGTGTTTCGGGCGAATGCCCCGAGCAGGCAGGCATGCACGTTTGGGAGGACCACTTCATTGTTGAAATCATCGACCCCGAAACGGGCGAGGTGCTCCCCGAGGGCGAGACGGGCGAATTGGTATTCACCTCTATCACCAAGGAGGCGTTCCCCGTTATCCGTTACCGCACGCGCGACATCTGCTCGCTCAATCCCGAGCCCTGCAAGTGTGGCAGAACCCACATTCGCATGCGCAAGCCCAACGGACGCACCGACGATATGCTCATCATTCGCGGTGTTAACGTATTCCCGTCGCAAATTGAGGAAGTACTCCTCAAGGTCAGCGGTGATCAGATTACCCCGAACTATCAAATCGTGGTCGACCGTGTCAACAACGTTGACACCTTCGATATCAACGTCGAAATGAGCGAGGCATTCTTCTCGGATAACATTAAGGCGATTGAAAAGCTTGAAAAACGCATTACCGAGGATCTGCGCTCCACCCTTGGCATCAGCGCCAAGGTACATCTTGTTAACCCCAAGTCCATCGTTCGCAGCGAGGGCAAGGCAAAGCGCGTAATTGACAATCGCGCCGGCAAAATTTAAGAGGGGAGAGAAGACTATGATTATTAAGCAATTATCCGTATTTTTGGAGAATAAGCAAGGACGTATGTGTGCCGTAGCAGATCTGCTCGCACAAAACAACATAAATATTCGTGCACTTTCCTTGGCAGATACGTCGGAGTTTGGTATTCTGCGTCTCATCGTCGATAAGCCCGAAGAGGGCAAAAAGATTCTTTCCGAGGCGGGCATTGTGGTTCGCGTAACCAACGTGCTTTCCCTGACAATGGAAGATGCCCCCGGCGGAATGCTTGGCGTTTTGCGCCTTTTGTCCGAGAGTGGCATCGGTGTTGAATATATGTACGCCTTTGCAGGCAAGGCCGACGGCGAGGCATTTATGATCATTCAAACAGAGGAGCCCGAAGCAGCAGAAAACATTCTGCAGAACGGCGGCTTCCGTCAGGCAGATATTCACGGACTTTGATGATTTAACAAAAAAGGAGAAAGACTATGTTAAAGATTTTAGGATTGGGAAATAGCTTTTCTTGGGATGCTACCACGTATCTCGATCGCATTGCAGGCGACCTTTACGTCCGCAATTTGCACATTGGCGGCTGTAGCCTTGAGGGGCACGTTGATAAGATCCAAAACAAAAAAGCTTGGTATGAATATCAGGCACAGGGTGTGAAAATCGGAGAGGCAACCGTAAGTGCTAACGACATCATTGCCTCCGAGGATTGGGATTATATCACTGTTCAGCAGGTGAGCCACTATTCGGGTATGTACGAGACCTATGAGCCCTACCTGACCGAGGTTTTGGAGTTCATCCGTAAGACCTGTCCCAAAGCCAAAATCATCTGGCATCAAACCTGGTCCTATGCTACCACAAGCGAGCACGGCGGCTTTGCCAATTATAATCGCGATCAAGAGCTGATGTGGTCAAAGATTGAGGAATGCTCGCACCGTGCCGTTCGGGAACACAATCTCGATGGCATTCTCGAGGTGGGCAAGGCAATCCAAACGCTGCGCCGCACACTCACACCCGATGGCACCGATTTCTGCCGCGACGGCTTTCATCTTTCTTACGATTACGGCAGATATGCCGCTGCATACGTTTGGGCAAAGTTCTTTAGCAATGAGATTACCGACTTTGTTCCGGAGGGTGCCGATCCCAACCGCATCGCCGATATCCGCCGCGTAATTGATGCATTGCAATAATAGGAGAGGCGAAAATGCTTTATACATTACAAAATGACATCTTGAGCGTCAAGGTCAGTGATATTGGTGCCGAGATCCACTCGGTCGAGCGTGACGGATGCGAATACATTTGGGTGGGAGATGCTACCTTTTGGTCGTCTCACGCGCCCTTGTTATTCCCCGTATGCGGTCGCTTCTTTGAGGGCAAATACACATGCAATGGCAAGACTTACGAAATTCCTTGCCACGGTTTTATCCGCAAGGCACCTTTAACGTTGGAGTGTATTAACAATACCTCTGTTTGCTTCCGTGTGGAAGCGACAGAGGAGACAAAAAAGATGTATCCCTTTGATTTCGCGCTCAAAATTTGGCATATTCTTGAAGGCGAGAGCATCGTTACACGTTTTGAAATTGAAAACACAGGGGACGTCATTCTGCCTGCAACCGTAGGCGGTCACCCCGGTTTTAACGTTCCGTTTGATGGAGAAGGGGAATTTGCGGACTACTACCTCGAATTCGGTAAGACCTGTTCTCCCGACCAAATTGAAATCTCTCCCCGTGGTCTTTTCACAGGCAAAAAGACGGCGTATCCGCTCGTTGACGGCAACAAGCTGCCGCTCTCTCACAAGCTGTTTGAAATTGACGGCATCTTCCTCTCGCGCATGGATAGCACCGTCACGCTCAAATCGAATAAGAGCACACGCTCTGTAACTTTGGAGTATCCCGATATGCCGTATCTCGTCGTGTGGCACTCCGCCAAGAGCGAGGCACCCTTTGTGTGCATTGAGCCTTGGTGCGGACTTCCCGGCTATGACGGCGAGATGCACGACATCAATACCCGACACGATATGTTCCGTATTCTGCCCGGCAAAACGCAAACGGCAGAGTTCAAGGTGACCTTTGGCGCATAAGACTTCACTTTAATTTGAAGGGGGAAATACAATGAAAAAGATTTCTATTTTGCTCGCAATGGGGCTTTTGCTCGGTCTTTTACCGGGGTGCAACACAGGTAACGAAACACCTGCCATTACCACGCCCGATGCAACGTCTCCCGACGCAACCACACCCGAAGTGACGACTCCTGAAGAAACCACACCCGAGGCAACTACGCCCGAGGAAACCACACCTGCTCCTACTACTCCCGCAGAGCCCAAGAATTTTCATTTGGAAATCGGGGAGCCCGTGGTTGTAATGCAAGGTGATGTTGGCGATAACGCCTGGGGGCATTATCAGTTCCCGGGACTTGCCTATACATTGGATGGCAACATCGTTGCAAATTGGAGCTACAGTAGTGACACCATTGATGACTACGTGGGTACGATCAAGAAAAAAGTCTCTACCGACGGTGGCTTGACTTGGAGTGACGACCCTTCTCTGTGCTACACGCCCGACAAGTTCCAAATGAGCAACGGTAAGTATTTTGCAGGCTTTGAGCGTGCCAACGCGCACGAGGCAACCTGGCAAAACGAATACACGCCTGCTATGACATGGGGAACAAACGACGGCTATAAGCTCTTTTTTGCCGAGGATATGCCCAAAAATGATGATACCACTGTTTGGGGCTATGAGTATGACCCGGCAACCGACTCCACAAGCAAGTTCGAGTGCACCATCAATTGGCCGCACGCTGCGATTACAGAATTTCCCGGTGGCAAAATCTATCCCATGACGCAAATGTTCGCCCTGAGTCAGGATAGCATCGTTATTATTGACGGCGTTATGTATTTGGCAATGTATTTTTACGGCTTTAACTCCTATTCTTCCACGCGTGAGTATGCGGTTGCCGATTATTGCAAATATTACTCCACTTATCTGTTCTCCTCCGAGGATAACGGACGCACGTGGAATTTCCTCTCTCAGCTCATTCCCACACCCGACCTTAAATTCTCCGAGGGACTTTGCGAGCCCTGCCTTAACATTATGCCCGACGGTTCTATTATGATCCTGATGCGTAGCGGCGGTGATAGCAAACCTTCTTATTGGGCGCGCTCCAAAAATAATTGCAAGTCCTGGAGCGTTATCAAAAAGTTTGATGACATCGGCGTACTGCCGCAAATGGTCACGCTTGGCTGCGGTGTTTCTATCGCAACCTACGGTCGTCCCTATATGCGTATTCGTGCCACGTCCGATCCCACAGGCAGAACCTGGCAAGATGCTCAAACCTTTGATACCTATTCGGGCAAGAACAACACCTCGTGTTACTATACCGACCTGCTCGCTCTTGACGATACCCACGCACTGTGGATCTATTCCGATTTTGAATATCCCAACGCCGACGGCATTCCCGTTAAGTCAATCATCGTCCGTGTGATTACGGTGGTGTTTGACGAATAAGGATTTGTGGGGGGAACTTCTTGTAAGAAGTTCCCCCTTAAAATATCCCATTGCAAAGATTGTGATAAAGTTACAAATTACAACAATTTTTTTCGTAAATGTTCAAAGACTTATTGACATGAGAAAAAAATCATTGTATAATGAAGGTGCCCAAATTTTGAAAGAGAGGTAAAAGCATTATGAAATTCACCCGCATTGTATCCCTGGCCCTCGTTATCGTTTTGGCACTTTCCATGGTTTCTTGTGACCAAATCATCAGCAAGATTCTTGGCGACACCCCCCAATCCGATACCACTCCCGAAGCAACCACCCTTGCAACCACTCCCGAGAACACCGAGAACCAACCCCCCGCACTCACCACTCCTAAGGAAATTATGGATGCTGCTTTTGCACTTGCTAATGGCACTGCATTCGAACAAGAAGTTACCCTTACCGGTGTAGTTCTTGCAAGCTCCTTTAACCAAAAGAAGAACAATGCCAACATTTACTTTATCGTAGAGGGCATGGTTGATCTTCCTATGTATGCTTACGGCGCAATGGGCGAAGGCGTTGCTGATCTTAAGGCAGGTTACACCGTTACCGTTACCGGTATCATTAAGAACTACAATGGCTTGGTAGAATTTGATAAGCCTCAGGTTACCGCTATCGTTGAGGGCACCGAGGAAGATCTCCCCGCTACTTCTTTTGCTACTGTTGCTGACGTTATCAACGCAGCATACGAGCTTGAGCCCGGCCGCGCACTTGGCGGTCTGTTCACCATGACCGGTGTTGTTGTTGGTTACACCTACAACACGCTTTACGGCGATGCAAACATTACTATTTCTGTTCAGGGCTGCGAAGATAAGCCCATGTACTGCTACCAGGCAAAGGGCCAAGAAGCAGGCAACATTCAAATTGGCGATACCATCACCGTTAAGGGTATGATCAAGAACCATCAGGGTACTGTTGAGCTTGATAATCCTCGCATTCTCTCCCGCGTTGCAGGTTCCTTGGATGATCTCCCCGCAGAGACAGACCCCGCAACCATCCTGAATGCAGCATATGCACTTGCAGAGGGTGAATCTCTTATCGGTGTATATAAGCTGACGGGTACCATTACCAGATACGAGTTCAACCCCGAATTTGGCGATGCAGGCATCGTTATCGTAGTTGAAGGTTTTGAAGATATGCCTATGTTCTGCTTCCAAACCAAGGGCGTTGGCGTAGAGAACCTCAAGGTTGGCGACGTTATCACCGTTACCGCTACCGTCATTAAGAACTACATGGGCACCATTGAGTTCGATAAACCCGGCTTTACAAAGGTAAGCTGATTTTATTCTTGTGATCAAACAAAAAACATAAAAACAAAGGGATAGCAATTTTACGCTATCCCTTTTGTTGTTTCTTTTGTGCGAAAGTTTTTTGGAAGGGGTGCTGGGAAACCTTTTTACTTAAAAAAGGTTTCCCCGCATTTCTCCCATAAACTTACGCCCAAGCCATGGTGGTGGGTTTTTCTTCTTCGATGATGATGCCCTTAATAAAGGTTACTGCCTTGCGCAGACCCTCGTCAATGCTCATAACGCTATCCTCGTGCTCGATGGAGAGAACGCGGTCGTAGCCGCACAGACGGAGATTGGAAACGAGGTCACGCCAGTAGATTTCGTCGTTGCCGTAGCCAACGGTGCGGAATACCCACGCGCGGTGGAGCTCGTCGCTGTAGTGCTTAGTGTCAAGCACGCCGTTCTTTGCAACGTTGTATTTGTCAATTTTGGTGTCCTTTGCGTGAACGTGATAGATGGCACCTGCAAGCTCACGAACAGCGGCAACAGGGTCAATGCCTTGCCAAATGAGGTGAGAGGGGTCAAAGTTTGCACCAAGAACAGGGCCTACTGCCTCGCGCAGAGCGAGCAGCGTTTCGGGGTTGTAAACGCAGAAGCCGGGGTGCATTTCAAATGCGATGTGAGGAACGTTGTGGGCCAGTGCAAACGCGCCTGCTTCCTTCCAGTAGGGAATGAGTTTTTCATTCCATTGCCATTCTTTGATAGCAAGATAGTCATCGGGCCAAGCGCAGGTTACCCAGTTGGGGTACTTTGCGGTCTCGCAGTCGCCGGGGCAACCCGAGAAGGTGATAACGGTGTCAACGCCCATCTTTTCAGCAAGCAGAACCGCATTGCGGAAGTCCTTATCAAACTGTGCGGCGATCTCCTTGTTGGGGTGCAGAGCGTTGCCGTGAGCGGCAAGAGCGCAAACCTCAACGTCGTACTTTTTGAGAAGAGCGATGAACTCGTTGTACTTGTTCTCGTCAGCGAGAAGCTCCTCGGGGTTGCAGTGTGCCTTGCCGGGGTAGCCGCCTGCGCCAAGCTCAACGGTGTGAACGCCAAGACCGGTCAGAATTTGCAAAGTTTCTTCCAAGGACTTTTGTCCGTAAAGATTTGCTAAAACACTTAATTTCATAGTCGTTTCCTCTTTTCTTGTGTATGTATTTGTTAATTTTTGTTTTTAACTTCTTTAATGATGTATACTCCCAGCGTAATAGCCCCAAAAACGATAAATAGAGCAACACCCGCAAGGATGAAGAGTACATCCGTTGGAATGTTCTGTATCATAGAAGTGGGAAGGAGTAGTGCAATAATCAAGGCAATAGCCATTACAGAAAACGGAATTATCAACTCTACGAGAAATTCTTTGAGTCCATTTTTAAGTTCTTCCTTCCAAACACTTGGTTTTTCGCCTTTTTTCATTGGGAAATCCTTTCGTTAGGTGTTATTTGTTTTGTGGCGGGCGATTCGTGAATCGCCCCTACAATGGATTTTATTATTTTTCGTAGGGGCGATTCACTATTCGCCCGT